>JAVBYK010000254.1 GCA_030824095.1 bacterium | reverse complement strand
ACCCACAGACGAATTCCCATCCCCGCCCCAATAATCCGCCTACATTGGGACCCTGCCGTGCAGGTCTTTGAAGAGAGGGAGCCTTGGGCGCATGAACGCTGACAGAAAAATCGGTCCCGCCCCCTATGCCCTGGGCTTGCTGGCCATTGCAGTGTCGGTGTCCGTGGCATTCTTTCTAGCGTACTGGAAAGGCCTGGGGTCGCTGGAGGACCAAGCACAGCATCTGGCTGACGAGATGCTGTTTCGCAGCCATGCCGTCAGTGAGCAGTTTGACAATACGGCACTCAAGGCGCTGCTGGCGCAGCCGGGCCTGCAGCCGTGTTCGGATGCCGGCCTGGAAGCGATGCGCAGGTTGGCCATCAATTCCCGGGCTTTGCGGGTGATCGGCTACATCCAGAACGAGCGCCTGCTGTGTTCGTCCTATGGCAGCCACGGTGACGGTATCCCCGTGGGGCCGCCCAGTTTCGTGAGCAAGAATGGTTTCGCGATCCGCACTGCGGTGCCGCTCCCGCTAGCGGGCAACAGCCTGTTCCTGACGACCACCCACCTGGGCAGCGGCTACACCGCGTTTGTCATGCCCGGTCTGGTCAATGACATCATGCCCGGCTCGTCGAATGCAGCCTTTGGCCTGTTTGGTGCGTCCAGCCAAAAGCCCATGATGGGCCGTGGCGATCTGAAGCTGTCCAGTGCCTGGATGTCCGCGCCGCTGGATGCCGCAGGAACCGCCATCTTCCGTGGCGAGGGGCACCTGGTCGTCCTGAAGCGCTCCCCGTGGTTTGACTATGTGGCCTACGGCGCGCTGCCGCTGTCCAGTATCGGCCCCGAATTCAAGACCACCAGCCTGATTCTGGTGCCACTGGCCCTGGTGTCGGGCTTGGCCCTGGCGGCGCTGATCGTGCTGCAGGCCAAACGGCGCCTGGCCCTGCCCCATCGGCTGCGCCAGGGCTTGCGGCGCGACGAGTTGTTCCTGGCCTACCAGCCCATCGTGGACCTGGCAACAGGACGCTGGGTGGGCGCGGAAGCGCTGGCACGCTGGCGCACGGCCGACGGGACGCTGGTTCCGCCCGATGTCTTCATTCCCGTGGCCGAAAGCGAAGGCCTGATCCGGCAGGTCACGGCCAAGGTGATTGCCAATTTTGGGCGCGACGCGGTGGAACTCTTCAGGCGTCACCCGGAGTTTCGCGTCAGCATCAACTTCTCCGACCAGGATTTGTCGGATGCCCAATCGGTGGAAACATTGAAGGCCTGTATCCAGACTCTGGGCATTGCCCCTGCGCGCATTGCGGTGGAGATCACCGAGCGGGCACTGATCCATGTCGACGCGGTCCGGCGCAACATCAAGACCCTGCGCGATGCCGGCACACGGATTGCCATTGATGATTTTGGGACCGGCTACTCCGGCCTGTCCTACCTGGCCACGCTGGAGCTGGATGCGCTCAAGATCGACAAGATCTTTGTCGACACCATTGGCACCGACGCGGTGACCAACAGCGTGGTGTCCCACATCATCGAGATTGCCAAGTCCATGGGGCTGAAGATGGTGGCCGAGGGGGTCGAGACACAGGCGCAGGCCGACTATCTCCGGGCACATGGTGTGGAGTGCGCCCAGGGCTGGCTGTATGCCAAGGCCCTTCCCATGGGCGAACTGCTGGCGGGGCTGAATGCGCAGGCGCAGACCGGCGCCGCCACTGGCACTTAGTTGGCGACCGTGAACCGCTTCTGCACGTGGCGTGCCTGTTCCATTTCGTCGACGATGGCCACCGCCAGGTCGGCCACGGAGATGCCGGCTGGTGCGTCACCGTCGCCGGGTAGCAGTTCGTCCGCACCCACGCGGTAGACACCGGTGCGTGGGCCGGGTGCCAGCGCAATCGGGGGCGACAGGAAGGTCCAGTCCAGCGTGGATTCGGTGCGGATCTGGTTCAGCGCCTCGCGCGCAGCCAGGGCGCCCTGCTTGTATTCGGCAGGAAAGGGTGGGGTGTCCACCAGCTGCACACCCGGCGCCACAAACAGGCTGCCCGCACCACCCACAACCAGCACGCGCTTGATGCCGGCCTGCTTGACACCATCGATGATGGCGCGGGTGCCCTGCAGGAACAGGTCGTAAATCTTGGGCTCGGTCCAGCCGGGGTTGTAGGCGCTGATCACCGCATCCTGGCCGGCTGCAGCACCGGCCACCTGCGCGACATCCAGCGCGTCACCTGCGACCACGGTCAGGCCCGGCTGGGGCGCGAGTTTGGCCGGGTTGCGGGCCAGCACCGTCACTTGGTGGCCCCGCTGCAGCAGCTCGGGCAAAACGGCCGATCCAACAAAACCGGTGGCGCCAATCAATGCGATCTTCATAACAAAACTCCTGTGTGAAAGAAGTTGTTAGTGTGAATTCCTAATGAATCCATGACTAGATGGCAAAATGCGCTAATACTGTGAAGTATTACTAATCAATCTCGCAAGAGTCATGGACCAATACAAACGCATGGCGATTTTTTCCGAGGTGGTGGCCGCAGGGTCCATGACCACGGCGGCGCGCCAACTCGGCATGACGCCATCGGCCGTCAGCCAGCACCTGCGCCAGCTGGAAGGCAGTCTGGGCCTGGCGCTGTTGCACCGCTCCACCCGCAAGCTCACGCTGACCGAAGCCGGTGCCCGCTACCTGGAGGGTTGCAATGCGATGGTGGCCGCCGCACGCTCGGCCGACCAGGCCCTGGCCCGCCACCGCGACGAGCCCGAGGGCGAGCTGCGCATTGCAGCCCCCATTGGCTTTGGCGGCCTGCTGGCCCAGGCGCTGGCGCCATTGCGCCAGCATCCCAAACTCAGCCTGCGCCTGCTGGTGGATGACACGGTGATTGACCTGATCGAAGAGCGCGTGGACATTGCGCTGCGCGTGGGAAAACTGCCCGATTCCAGCCTGGTGGCACGTCGCTTGGGCGCCATGCCGGCCCAGATGTGTGCCGCACCCGCGTATCTGGCGGAGAACGGCTGGCCCCAGCACCCACGTGACCTGGCGCACCATGCCTGGCTGGGTGCCCGGCCTCTCGGTTCTGGTGAGGAAACCCTGCAACTCACAGGCCCGGCGGGAGACACCGTGCAGGTGCAGGTGACCTCACGCGTGCAGGCCTCGCAGGTCACCGCCTTGCACGCACTGTGCGTGGCGGGGTGGGGCATCAGCGTGGTGGTCAGTGAGGACGACCGGCGAGCGATGCAGGATGGTCGGCTGGTGCCAGTGCTGCCTGAGTGGAAACTGCCGGACTTCGTGATCCATGCCATCACACCGCGCCGAGGCGAGCAGCCTGCCAAGGTGCGCCACGCCATGGTCCTGCTGGCCGACACCATCGCACAGTTGTCACTCTAGGATGGGTATTGCCCCGGCGTTTGCAATCCGACTGGCGGGTGCCTACAGTTACAGCATGGTTTAGCAGGAAAGGAGTTGTCCATGTCTGGCTACCCTGTACTCGAACATGAAGGCTTCTGTGCATCGGTTTCGACCCAGCGCGAGCACTCAGGGCGTTGGATGGCGTGGGTCACCTTTGAGCGTGACCGCGTCTTTGCCCGCCTGAAGGTGCATGGCGATCAGCCGCACCGCGTGCCCAATGACTACCCCAGCGAGGACAAGGCCGTGCTGGCGGCCTATGAATTTGCGCGGGAACTGATTGCCAGGGAGACGGTGGCGCACTAGCACGCACTAGGACTGTGCCTGCGCCTTGCGTAGCGACGCATGCATGGCGTCCGACAGCGCCGTATTGCCGTGCGAGCGCAGCGCGTCAACGGCCCCTTGCTGGTCACGCGCTTCCTTGTTCTGGCTGAGCTTGAACTTGCCGGTGATGCGGGTGATGGCGATCTCGATGCCCACAATGGAGCGGATCATCCCGTCGATATAGGCCGGCTCGGAGTCGGCCATCTTCCAGGGTTTGGCATCGCCCGTGCGGCGCTCGTGATCACGCGTCAGCCGCCCGATCACACCGCGCACATATTTTTCATCGTCGCGGATCTGGATGCTGCCATGCACATGCACCACGCGGTAGTTCCAGGTGGGTACCTGCCGGTGCGTCTCGTGTTTGCTGGGATACCAGTTGGGCGAGATGTAGCCCTGTTCGGCCTGGAATATCACCAGCACCGGCGCGCCGTTCTGCACCTGCTGCCACACTGGGTTGGCACGGGCCACATGGGCGCGCAGGGTGCCGCTCTGACTGTCCAGTTCAAACGGAATGTGGTTGGCGTCCAGCCCATCGGGCCCCGACACCACCAGCGCACCCAGTGGGTTCTCGGTGATCAGATGGTGCAGCGTCTCGGTGTGTTGTTCGGCAAAGTGTGGGGGCAGGTACATGGCGTTTCCTTTCAGAAGTGCAGGCTTTCGCGGGCCAGTCCGTAGGCGATTGCGCCCATCATGATGGCAACCAGTCCGTCCAGTATCCGCCAGGCCACAGGGCGTGCAAACAGAGGGGTCAGCAGCCGCGCGCCGTAGCCCAATGCGGCAAACCAGGCCGCACTGCCGAGGCACGCACCCAGCAGGAAGACGTTCTGCAGCCCAGCCGCCTGCTTGGCGCCCACCGCACCCACCAGCACCACGGTGTCCAGATAGACATGGGGGTTGAGCAGGCTGATGGACAGCACCTGCGCCAGCACCCGTGTGGCCGAAGCCGCTGTGCCGTCCGCCGCCGCGCGCAGGGCATGCGGGGCGAAGGCCCGCTTCAGGGCCATCAGGCCATAGACCGCCAGCGTCAGGGCGCCCAGCAGGCCCAGTGCGTCCCGCAAGCCAGGTGCGTCGCCCAGCACGGCCGCCAGCCCACTGACGCCCAGGGTCATGAGGACCATGTCCAGCAGCGCGCAGGCCAGCACCACCACTGCCACATGCTCGCGCCGCAGTCCCTGGCGCAGCACAAAGGTGTTTTGCGCACCAATGGCCATGATCAGGGACAGGCTCAGGGTGAGCCCGGTGGCAAAGGCGGCAAATGACGCAGACGTTTCCATGCCCGGCAGTATCGGTGCTGGCAGCTTGTGACATGCATGAAATCTGCTAA
>JAVBYK010000267.1 GCA_030824095.1 bacterium | reverse complement strand
TCGTGTTCGAGGCCACGCCGCTGGATGACCAGCGCACGTTCCTGCACTTTGGCTATGCCTACACCATCAGTTCACTGGCCAAGATGGCGATGAACCTGTACCTGGCCACCGCCGGGCGCACCAAGATCGGCTTCACCGTGCTGGGCAAGGACCCGGACGGCCGCGCGCAGCATGTGCAGGGCGAGCGCGGTTCGCTGGAGCGCAACGTCATGCGTAACTACCTGGCGCTGCAGGCCTATGCCAGCGTGCAGACCGGCACGCCCCAGGCACAGACCGAGGCACGTCTGCGGGCCTGGTTTGCGCTGACCGAGCGCCATGCCGCGCAACTGCACGAGCTGGACCTGGAGCAGTACCTGCAGGAAAAGCACGCCGACCTGGCGCGCATGGCGGCGCCGGGCTCCTAGCGGCAACGCTCAGGGCTGCGGTGGCAGGCCGGTAGTGCCGGTCGTCTTGATGGCCTGGAGGCGGCTCTCCAGCTCCTGGCGCAGCTTCTTGCGCAGGCCGGCCTGCTCGTAGCGCCGGCGGGCATCGTCGGTGGCAGGCTGCAGCGGCGGCACAGCCACCGGGTGGCGGTCATCGTCCACCGCCACCATCGTGAAGAAGCAGCTGTTGACGTGGCGCTTTTGCTGGCTGCGGATGTTTTCTGCAACCACCTTGATGCCCACCTCCATCGACGAGGTTCCCGTGTGGTTGACGCTGGCCATGAAGGTCACCAGTTCTCCCACATGGATGGGTTGGCGAAACATGACCTGGTCCACGCTGACCGTGACCACATAGCGCGCGGCGTAGCGGCTGGCACAGGCATAGGCCACCTGGTCGAGAAACTTCAACACGGTGCCGCCATGCACGTTGCCGGCAAAGTTGGCCATGTCCGGGGTCATCAGCACGGTCATGCTGAGTTCGTGGGTGGGGGTTTGCATGGGGCGGACTTTAGCGCATCAGGGCGTGACCAGCCCATCCATGCGCACCACCTCGAAACTGGAGCCCTTGACGCTGCCCAGCTCGGACACCAGCTTGTCGTTGTTCCAGCGTGCGTCCGGCGCGCCGCTGACATACCAGTTGGAGCCGTTGTCGGCCACCAGCATGCCGTAGGTCTTCATGGCCTGCAGGATCGCTTTGCTCTCGGTGCTGAAGCTGCTGGGGATCACATAGCTGGCCTTCAGGCGCACCCGCATGCCCATGGGAGGCAGGTTGGCGCTGGTGTTGCTGGAGGCCCAGTGCGTGGCCGGTGGCACATAGGCCCGGCGGGTGCTGGCCACGGTGAAGCGAAAGGCGTGGCGGATGACACCGCTGGCGGCCTCGTCATAGCGCACCAGGCCGGGGAAGATCGGCAGGCCGGCTGCGTCGGCACTGGTCCAGCCCGGTTGCCCACCGGGGCGCACAGTGTTGGAGTCCAGGTGGAAGACGGCGCCGCCGCTGGCCTTCCAGCTGCCATCGGCCTGCGGGTAGGCATTGCCCATCTCGTAGAGGCGGTTGGCATCGCGGTCGATGACCAGCACATGGCGGTCGCCACCGAAGGCTGCGC
Source organism: bacterium (assembly GCA_030824095.1). Taxonomy (GTDB): domain Bacteria; phylum Pseudomonadota; class Gammaproteobacteria; order Burkholderiales; family Burkholderiaceae_C; genus Allorhodoferax. Next base: position 3,489 of record JAVBYK010000267.1, on the reverse strand, counting down.
CACTGACCTGCGCGCCTTCAATCGGCGCATTGCCGGGCACCGGGTAGGGGCCGGGGTCGCTCTCATCGCCATAGTCGGTGAACGTGATGGCCACCTTGGGCTGGCTGCCGGCCACCACCACGTAGGGAATGCCAATCGGTGCGCCGTCGTACAGGCCGGAGCCAAAGTCCGGGTGCAGGCCGCGCGTGAGGCCGATGCTGGCGATCAGCGCGTCGGAGTTGGCATCGACGGCCGCACCGGAGATGTCGGTGTTCCAGGCGTTGCCGGCCGGGAAGGGCAGAGCGCCATTCAGGCTGGCACCCGGGCCCAGGCTGGCGCCCGCCAGGTTGCCGTAGCTTGCGCCTGTGTTGCCGGTGCTGGCGCTGAGCAGCGCATACGAATGGATGGTGACGCGGACATTGTTGTAGGTGCTGCCCTGGTAGGCGATGGAACCCAGCGTCAGCAGCTGGGTGAGGGCGTCAAAGGTGTTGGCACCCGGTGCACCGCCATCCACACCCAGCAGGGAATACGAGGGCACCGTCGCCCGGACCTGGCTGTAGGTGGTGCCACCCATGGACACCGTGTCGAGGGCAATCAGATTGCTGGCCGGATCAAAGGCGTCAACGGCGCCGGCCGGAAAGGTGGGGTACAGCAGCGCCAGGGCTGCTGCGGTTGCAGTGCGTGCCAGTGACTGTCTTGCCAGCATAGGGATCTTTCGGGAATGGATAGGCCCGTCGATCTTGCCAGCCACAGCCCCGGCACGGGCCGGCTTTTACCTGGCGTTACCAAAATGGGGCGCCAGCCCGAAGTCCTCATCCACGGCAGCACCGGGAAGGTGAAAGCGTACCGGGCCATCCGGGCGAGCGTGCACATACTGGTAGACCATGGGGTCGGTGCTGTTGCGCACCGCATCCGGCGTGCCCTCCATGGCCAGCTTGCCGTTGGCCAGCACGATCACGTGGTCGGCAATCTCCAGCGTGTGCTTGAGTTCGTGCGAGACAAACACGCTGGTCAGACCCATGGAGTCGTTGAGCTGGCGGATCAGGCGCGCCGCGGTCTTCAGCGAGATCGGGTCCAGGCCGGAGAACGGCTCGTCGTACATCACCAGTTCGGGGTCCAGCGCAATCGCGCGGGCCAGCGCAATGCGCCGGGCCATGCCGCCGGAGACTTCGCTGGGGAACAGGTCGCGTGCACCGCGCAGGCCCACGGCATTGAGTTTCATCAGCACGATGTCGCGGATCAGCGGCTCGGGCAGGTCGGTGTGCTCGCGCAGCGGAAAGGCCACGTTGTCAAACACGCTCAGGTCGGCAAACAGCGCGCCAAACTGGAACAGCATGCCCATGCGCCGGCGCGCGGCGTAAAGCTGTGTGTGGTTCATCTGGCCCACATCCTGGCCGTCAAACAACATGGCGCCCATTTGGGCCCGTTGCTCGCCGCCCATCAGGCGCAGCGCGGTGGTCTTGCCGGCTCCCATGGGGCCGATCACTGCGGTGACCTTGCCCCGGGGAATGGAAAAGTCAATGCCATCGAGCACGCAGTGGTCCCCGTAGCTGAAACGCAGGTTGCGGAATTCGACAAGTGACGTGGAGGTTGGGGTATCGGCCATGGATTCAGAAGCCGCACTGCTTGCGGCGCTCCAATGATAGGGGATTCGCCGCGTTTTCGTTGCGCGCAGCGTCTATGCTCGGCTGTCTGCCAAACCGAATCCCCATGGACCACAATATTTCCCTGATCACCACCCTGGTTGCCGCTTTCGGCGCGGCCCTCGTCCTGGGTTTTTTGGCGGAGCGCATCCGCGTGCCGGCCCTGGTGGGCTACCTGCTGGCAGGCATCCTGATCGGCCCGGCCACCCCCGGTTTTGTGGCCGATGTGCAGATCGCTTCCCAGCTATCCGAGATCGGCATCATGCTGCTGATGTTTGGCGTCGGGCTGCACTTTTCGTCCGATGACCTACTGGCGGTCAAGCGGATCGCGGTGTCGGGTGCGGTGGTGCAGATGGGCAGTGTCACGCTGCTGGGCGCGGCCCTGGCCGGGTGGTGGGGCTGGAGCCTGGGCGGCGCCCTGGTTTTTGGCGTGTCAATGGCCTGCGCCAGCACCGTGGTGCTGCTCAAGTCGCTGGAGGCGCGGGGCCAGCTCAACACCATGAACGGGCGCATCGCGGTGGGCTGGCTGGTGGTTCAGGATCTGGTCACGGTGCTGGTCCTGGTGTTGCTGCCACCGCTGGCGGGCGTGCTGGGCGGGTCGGCCGCGCCGCTGGTGGGTGCCAAGCCCCTGTGGGTGAGCATTGGGCAGACCCTGCTGCAGGTCTCGGCCTTCATTGCACTGATGCTGGTGGTCGGGCGCCGGGCCCTGCCCTGGCTGCTGTGGCAGGTGGCGCGCACCGGCTCGCGCGAGCTGTTTACCTTGAGCGTGGTTGCCAGCGCCATCGGCATCGCCTATGGCGCCTCGGCACTGTTCAGCGTGTCGTTTGCGCTGGGCGCCTTCTTTGCCGGCACCGTGATGCGCGAGTCCGAGTTCAGCCACCGCGCGGCCGAAGAGACGCTGCCGCTGCGCGACGCGTTCTCGGTGCTGTTCTTCGTGTCGGTGGGCATGGTGGTGGATCCCATGGTGCTGGTCGACCAGCCCTTGCGCGTGCTGGGGGCGGTGACCATCATCATGCTGGGTAACGCGCTGGCTGCGCTGGCCGTGGTGGTGGTCCTGCGCTACCCGCTGAAGACGGCCCTGTCGATTGCGGCCAGCCTGGGGCAAATTGGGGAGTTCTCCATCATCCTGGCCGGTCTGGGCGTCTCGCTGGGCCTGTTGCCGGCGGAGGGCATGAGCCTGGTGCTGGCCGGGGTGCTGATCACGATTGCGGCGAACTCCTTCCTGATGGCCGGTGTGGAGCCGCTGCGGCGCTGGGTGTTGCAGCGCTCGGAGCTGGCGCGCCGACTGGACCAGCGCCCGGACCCGTTTGCCGAGCTGCCCATGAGCACCGAGCGCAAATACCTCGAAGGCCAGGTGGTACTGGTCGGCTATGGCCGGGTGGGGCGGCGCATTGCCAAGGCGCTGGATGTGCGGGCCATCCCCTATGTGGTGGTGGAGCAGAACCGTGAGCTGGTCGAGGAATTGCGCAAGGCCCAAATGGCGTCGGTGTCCGGCAACGCCGCCGACCCGGAGGTGCTGGTGCAGGCCCACATCGCCCGGGCGGCCATGCTGGTGATTGCCACGCCGGACGCGGTCAATGTGCGCCACGTGGCCGACATCGCCCGCACGTTGAATCCGGGCATCGAGATCGTGCTGCGCACGCACGGCGAGGTGGAGTCCCAGTTGCTGCGCAACGACTCCGTCGGCACTGTGTTCTTTGGCGAGGAAGAACTGGCCAAGGGCATGACCGCGCATGTGCTGCAGCGTTTTGCGCCGCAGGACGAGTCGGTGTAGCGGTTCTGAAATTTACAATCCCCACCATGCTGCGCTACCTCACCATTCCCGTCACGCCCTTCCAACAAAACTGTTCCCTGGTCTGGTGCGACC
>JAVBYK010000203.1 GCA_030824095.1 bacterium | reverse complement strand
GGGAGACAGCGCTCCAAAGAGACGCCGCCTAGAATGCCCGTTCTGTTGACGTTTACGTAAACGTCAATTATGTAATAAAAATGAGGCAAGGCCATGAACGAATTGGAAATGCAGCTCCATTACCCGTTGGGCGAGACCCTGGCACCCGGCGGCGGCACGCTGGAAGTGGCCCCCGGCGTGAAGTGGATTCGCATGGCCCTGCCCTTTGCGCTGAACCACATCAACCTGTGGCTGCTGCGCGATTGTGTAGACGGTGTCGATGGCTGGAGCATCGTCGATTGCTGCATCCACCGTGATGAGGCCAAGGCGCAGTGGGAAAGCATTTTTGCCAATGAACTGCAGGGCCTGCCGGTTCTGCGCGTCATCGTCACGCACATGCACCCGGACCATATTGGCCTGGCCGCCTGGCTGTGTGAGCGATGGAATGTGCGTTTATGGATCAGCGCCACCGACTACCAGATCGCCCGCCTGGGCTGCATGGGCCCAACCGGCTTTGGCGGCGACCGCGCGGCGGAGTACTTTGCCTCCCACGGCCTGAACAGCCCCGAAGCCGTGGAGCAGATCAAGGCGCGCACCGGCTACTTTCCGTCGCTGGTGCCGTCCGTTCCGCCCAACTACCGCCGCCTGATGGATGGCATGCAGCTGAGCATTGGCGGACGCGCCTGGCGCTGCATCAGCGGCTACGGCCATGCGCCGGAGCACATCGCCCTGTATTGCGACGAACTGGAATGGGCCCCCAAGGTGCCTACGGCCCCGGCCCCCCAAGGGGGCGCACGAGGTCTAGGGGCGGCCCGTCGACCTCGTGGTGTGCTGATTGGCGGCGACATGATGCTGCCGCGCATTTCGACCAATGTCAGTGTGTACGAGCAGGAGCCCGAGGCCGACGCGCTGAAGCTATTCCTGGACTCCATCGACAAGTTCCGCAGCCTGCCCGAAGACACGCTGGTGCTGCCCTCGCACGGCAAACCCTTCACCGGCCTGCACACCCGCATCGGGCAACTGCACGACCACCACCGCGACCGCCTGGCCGAGGTCATGGAGGCCTGCAGCGAACGCCCCTGCAGCGCGGCCGACATCCTGCCCGTATTGTTCAAGCGCCCCATGGACCTGCACCAGACCACCTTTGCCATGGGCGAGTCGGTAGCGCACCTGCACGCGCTGTGGTTTGCCGGCAAGCTGCAACGCCGGCTGGAAACCGATGGTGTCTACCGGTTTAGCGTTACCACTGGAGTACCGGCATGATCGACCTGTATTACTGGACCACACCCAACGGCCACAAGATCACGATGCTTCTGGAGGAGGCTGGCCTGCCCTACCGCATCCACCCGGTGAACATCAGCAAAGGCGAGCAGTTTGATCCGGCCTTTTTGCAGATCGCACCGAACAACCGTATACCCGCCATCGTCGACACGGCGCCCAACGATGGTGGCGCGGCGATTCCCCTCTTTGAATCCGGCGCCATCCTGCTGTACCTGGCGGACAAGACGCAGCGCTTCATCCCGCAGGACCTGCGCGGCCGTAACGTTGCCCTGCAATGGCTGTTCTGGCAGATGGGTGGCCTGGGTCCGATGGCCGGGCAGAACCACCATTTTGTGCAGTACGCACCGGAGCGCATTCCCTACGCCATGGAGCGCTACGTCAAGGAAACGGCACGCCTGTATGGCGTGCTGAACAAGCACCTGAGCGATGGCCGCGACTACATCGCTGGCGACTATTCCATTGCCGATATGGCCTGCTACCCATGGATTGTTCCGCATGCGCGGCAGCAGCAGAACCTGGCGGACTTTCCGCACCTGGCGCGGTGGTTTGAACGGGTGGCCCAGCGTCCGGCCACCGTGCGTGCCTACGCGTTGTCCAAGACCATCAACACCGCGCCCACGGTGAATGCGGACTCGCGATCCGTGCTGTTTGGGCAGGATGCGGGAACGGTGCGCTAAGCGTCCCTACCACTTCGGAATCGAATCGTCCTTGAGCTGCCCGCGCAGCTCTGCATAGTCGGGCACCACGCTGCGCACCGTGTCCCAGAAGCGGGCGCTGTGGTCCATGACGCGCAGATGGCTGAGTTCGTGGGCGACCACGTAGTCAATGACGGCGGGGCGAAAGTGGATCAGGCGCCAGTTCAGACGGATGGAGCCGTCGATGCGGGCGCTGCCCCAGCGGGTGCCGGCCGAACTCAGGCTGAGCTTGCGCCACTGCACCTGCAGCATTGGCGCGAAGTGGTCCAGCCGCTGCACGAAATGCTCGCGCGCCTGGCGCATCAGCCAGGCCTGCACCGCATCACGGATCTGCTCGGGTGTAGCGTGCCCGGGCAAACCCACACGCAGGATGCGCGCCGCGTCGAGCTGAGCACCGACGCCGCCAAAGGTATGGCCCGGGTCCAGCAACAGACTCACCGGCTCACCCAACAGCGGCAGTTCCGCGCCATCAGCCCAGTGGATGCGTGCCTCGTGCTGGCGTGCCAAGCGCTCGCGCGACTCGCCCAGCTTGCGGGTGATCCACTGCGACTTTTCCCGCAGGGCGGCTTCCACCTCGGCGACTGGCGTCCAGCGGGGCGCACGCACTACCAGGCCGTCCGGTCCGACCACAAAACCAATGGTGCGCCGCTTGGCGCGCTGGAACAAGTAGCCGACCACCGCATCACCCAGGCGCAGTTCCCGGGTCGCCCGGGGGTGGCGAAACAGCGCGGGAACAATGGCCTGCTGCAATGGCTGCGCCAGACCATGGGGCACGCCGGGCGCATCAATTGCTACATTTTCAGGAGCAGTCACCTCAGCATCCACGAGGGCCGGAGGCTCAAACAGATCCAAGGTGTATTGGAAAAAGCTACGCATGGTGGGCACAATGCGTGGCGCGCGCGCCTAGCGGTAGGCCTCGGGGTCCAGGCGGCGCATCTCGGCCTCGATCCAGTTTTCCACTTCCTGCATCAGCTCCTTGTGGTGGCGCCCGACACTGGGAATGGGTTTGCCGATGGACACGTCCACAATGCCCGGCGTCTTGATGAAGGCCTTGCGTGGCCAGCATTTGGCCGAGGTCACGGCAATCGGAATCACGGGTGCACCGGTCTGCACGGCCAGGCGGGTACCACTGGTTTCGTACACACCCTTTTGTCCGCGTTCGACCCGGGTGCCTTCCGGAAACATGATGATCCAGATGCCCTGGGCCAGACGCTCCTTGCCCTGGGCCACGACCTTCTTGAAGGCCTGGGTGCGCAGGCTGCGGTCGATGTGGATCATGTCCAGCAGGCCAATCGACCAGCCAAAGAATGGCACGTAGAGCAGCTCCTTCTTGAACACATAGGCCAGCGGGTGCGGCATGATGGCCGGCATCAGAAAGGTTTCCAAGGTGGACTGGTGCTTGACCAGCAGCACAGCCGGCGTGGTCTTGCCCACCGGCAGGTTTTCCATGCCGGTGATGCGCGTCTCGATGCCCAGAATCGCCCGTGCGCTGCCCACGCTGCTCAGGCCCAGCCAGGCCGAGGCGATGCGGTAGCGGCTGGCGCGGCTCATGCCAAACAGTGCACCCAGCACGATGGCCATGGTGTAGGGCACCACGGTGAGTGCCATCCAGACCATGTGCAGAACCGAACGAATAAAGGACATAGTTGACGAAATAGGCCTGTAGCCCTCGCGGATATTCAATGCAACGCTACCGAAACAGTAGCACTATAGATCGGCAGCCTGGGATGGCTTGGCGTCCGGGCCGATCAGGTATTCGGCAAATGCCGCCAGGTCGGCATGCACCACGGTGTTGGCCGGATAGCCCTCGGGCAAGGGCAGGTCGCGGTAGGCGACGGCCTTGCCGGTCAGCACCAGGTGGGGCTCGCAACCGGCGGCGACTGCGGCCACCAGATCGCGCTGCGAATCGCCCACGGCGGGCACGCCGCGCAATTCGACACCATAGCGTTCGGCAATCTGCTCGAACAGACCGGGCTCCGGCTTACGGCAGTGGCAGCCCTCGTCCGGCGCGTGGGGGCAGTAGAAGATGCCGTCCACCCGCCCGCCAACGGCCGCCAGCATGCTGTGCATCTTGGCGTGCATGGCGTTGAGCGAAGCCATGTCAAACAGACCGCGTCCCAATCCCGACTGGTTGGTGGCCACCACCACATGCCAGCCCGCGTGGTTCAGCCGAGCAATGGCTTCCAGCGCGCCGGGCAGCGGCTGCCACTCGGACGGGGATTTGACGAACTCGGCACTGTCTTCGTTGATGGTGCCGTCGCGGTCGAGGATGACAAGCTTCATATCAGGCGGCCAGGCGGGACAGATCGGCCACGCGGTTCATGGCGTCGTGTAGGGTCTTGAGCAGACCCTGGCGGTTCAGGCGCAAGTCCAGCTGTTCGGCATTGACCATCACACCGTCGAAGAAGGCGTCGACCGGCACGCGCAACGCGGCCAGGGTTTGCAGCGAGGCGGTGTAGTCACCGGCAGCCAGCTGCGCCTGGGCCTTGGGCGCAACGTCCTGCATGGCGGCGTACAGGGCCTTCTCCGCCGGCTCCTGCAACAGGATTTCGCTGACATGGGCATCCACGTCGGGGGCCTTTTTGAGGATGTTGCTGATGCGCTTGTTGGCCGCAGCCAGTGCCGGCGCCTCGGGCAGCGCGGCAAAGGCGCGCACGGCCGCCAGGCGCTTGGGCACATCGCCCAGGCGCTGCGGGCGCAGGGCCAGCACGGCATCGACCTCTTGGGCGCTGTAGCCCTGCTCGCGCAGCGACCCAGCCAGGCGGTCATAGATGAAATCCTGCAGCTTGGGCTGGTTGGCGGCAAAGTCGGCCTGCTCCTTGTCGGACCACAGCTCCAGCATGGAGCCAAAGGCCTTGGCCGCGTTGGCCAGGATGGCGTCCAGGTTCAGCGAGAAGTCGGCTTCCATCAGGATGCGGATCACGCCCAGTGCATGGCGGCGCAGGGCAAACGGGTCCTTGTCGCCGGTGGGCAGGTTGCCGATGCCGAACATGCCGACCAGGGTTTCCAGCTTGTCGGCCAGGGCCACCACGCTGCCGGTGTGGTTGCGCGGCAGGGCGTCGCCGGCGAAGCGGGGTTTGTAGTG
>JAVBYK010000516.1 GCA_030824095.1 bacterium | reverse complement strand
GACGTGCTCTTTGAGCCGCGCTTTCGCAAGAACAACCCAAGTTACATTGATGGCAAGCCCTGCGTCTACGTCGGCATGACGGGCCTGGACCCGGATGTGCGCTTTGACAAGCACAAGGCCGGCATCCAGTCCAACCGCTTTGTGCAGCAGTACGGCCTGCGCCTGCTGCCGGACCTCTACGAGGGCTTCAACCCCATGACGTACAAAGATGCGGTGGACAAGGAGATCGAAGTCGGCATCGACCTGCGCTCGGCGGGGTTTGGCGTGTGGCAGGCCTGACGGCTAAACTCCAGCCATGTTTTACCTCAACCTTTTTGCTGCCCTACATCGCCATCAGGTTGAGTACGTTCTGATTGGCGGCTTGGCAGTGGCTTTGCATGGGATTGAGCGCAACACCATGGATATCGATGTGTGCGTTGTCATATCGCCCGACAACCTGCAGCACCTGATTGATGCGGCCAAAGAGCTGAAACTCAGCCCCGTTTTACCCGTTCCGTTGGAAACACTGAGTCAGATTGAAACGCTGCGGCAGTGGCACCAGCAACGCAACCTGCAAGCATTCGCCCTGCGCACGCCTGACATGGCAGGCGTCACACTGGACGTGCTGCTGTTCCCGCCGGTTCCACCCGCCGAGTTGTGCCAGCGCGCGGTGCACCTGGACGTTTCTGGCACGCCGGTGAACCTGGCCAGCATCGAAGACTTGATAGCGCTGAAACAAAGCGTTGGCCGGCCCATTGACCTGGCCGACATTGAACATCTAAGGCGTATCCAGACTCCGTGACGACAGCAAGCCATCTCACAGCACGAGACCAGCGCACGTATCACGTGAGCGACGAGCGCCTGCGCGCCTTTGCGCAACTGACCTACGCCCAACGTTTGCAGTGGGTGGAGCAGTGCTCCCAGTTTGTGCGGATGGCGCAGCAGGCAAAGGCCCAGATGGACGATTCGGCGCGGCGTGAATCCCAGGGGCCATCGAATCCGGGTTGAGACTCGCCAGCCTCTTGTAGCCACTTGCGAACCCCCAATGCCCACCGCAAGCACCACCCTATCTACGTGGGCATGGCAGGCTTGATGGTCTTTGGGGTAATAGCTATGCTTTTGATAGCTTCGTGAGCATATTCCACGAGGGCTAGAGGCCTATTCCATTAAATATTACCTGGCCAGCAGGCTAGTGCCAAGGCGCCTAAAATCCCCACACAAACCCCGCGGGACTTCCGCTTGACCACTTCAGGACACCCCCAATGACCCAACTCACCCTCACCTATTTCGACACCCACGGCGGCCGCGGCGAGCCGGCGCGCCTGGCACTGCACATTGGCGGCATCGCGTTTGAGGACAAGCGCTTTGCCTTTGCCGAGTTTGCCGAGGTGCGCAAGGCCACGCCCTTTGGCCAGGTGCCCACGCTGCACGTGGACGGCGTGGTGGTCACACAGAGCGACGCCATCACCCGCTACGCCGGCAAGCTCGCCGGCCTGTACCCCACCGATGCCTACCAGGCGCTGCTGTGCGACGAGGTGCTGGACGCGGTGGAAGACGCCAACATCAAGCTCGGCACCACCTTTGGCCTGACCGGTGAAGCGCTCAAGGAAGCCCGCACCGCGCTGGTCAACGGCCCACTGCCCCTCTACCTGGGCTGGCTGCAAAAGCAGCTGCAGGCGCACGGCGGCGAATACTTTGCCGACAACCGCCTCACCGTGGCCGACCTGAAGGTGTTTGTGTTTGTGCGCGGCCTCACCTCCGGCCGGCTGGACCATGTGCCCACCGATCTGGTGGCCCAGGTGGCACCGCTGGTCAACGCCCAGGTGCAGCGCATTGCGCAGCTGCCGGCCGTGGTGCAGTACTACGCCAAGTTCGCCGCCAAGTAGGCCCCCATTCGGTCAGGGTGTGTTCACCCGGTGCCGGGTACGCGCGTGGGTCTGCGCAACCACGCGGACTAGAATCCGGCACCACATAAGAGTACGGGGGGCGGACAAGATGGAATTTCGCTATTGGGCGCTGCTCTGCGCAAGCGTTTTGCTGACCGGCTGCAATCAGATCTCGGCAGTCTTGACCCCGGCCGACGAGAAAATCAATGCCGCCTTTCCATTGGCAGACGCGACCCGGACGGCCTACACCACACTGCTTGCGTCCCTGGATGCCACGCCCACGGAACAGAAGTCCGTCGACGAGGAATACACCAAACTGATGGGGGTGCGTGCGCTGACCTGCACCGCCAAGACGCCCATCGGCCGTTTCGACACAGTGTCGAAAATCAAGACCAAGGTTGCGGACACGGAGTGCTTTCAAAAGCAGGATTCGCGGCTTGCAGAGTGGGTGGGCTTGCAACGGCTGTCACAGGCGCTCAGCCGGCCCGCACTGGTTGCGCTTTCGGCCTTGCCCGACAAGGCGCTTCTTCCCAATTTTGCAGAGTATTCGGGCCAGGTTACGGTGGCCGCTGAAGCCAACGTCATGGTCATCAAGGGCGGCCAGAAGTTCACCGCAGTGCAATTGCCAAGCGGCAAGGTTCTCCATAGTTTCCCGGTTCCGGAACAGCACTACCGTCCTGCGATCTTGTCGGCCAACGGTCATGTTTTGGCCGTGCCCGTGGGCAGCCGCAATTTGCGCATGGTTGAGGTGGCGTCCGGCAACCTGCTATGGAGCACGGAGGAGTTTTCTGACCTGATCGCATGGCTCCCTCAAGTACAGGCAGCATTGCTCACGCAGGTCGGCAACGGATCGGCACACCTGCTGGACGTCAAGAATGGAAGGATTGACGCATTCCCCTCCACGGAGAAGCGCCTGACCTGGGCTCTGCCTGTCAAGGCCGCCAGCGGAAGGTACTTGGTGGGCGCGGGACAGACGGTATCGCAAATGGATATTGCCCGCACGGCCCAGGGTGTGCTCGAAGCGGCACCCATCCAGCAATGGCGGCTCACCGGGTATGGCATCTCTTCCACCAATGCGTTCCTGATGGATAACGGCACCAAGCTGGTCTACCACAGCGGGTCGGACCTGGCATGGCTCAACCTGGCAGACCAACAGCAAGGCGTCTGGCAGCTATCAGCAATAGGCGCATACAGCTTTACCAAACTCAATGAGAAGTCCATCGTCTTCGACGCGCCAGCGGTTGGAACCATGCCGGCTGCAACCCGGGTGTTGAACATCGACGACGGAACCGTTGCAGTTGCCAAGAACATTGACATCCGCGATGGAACGCTGGTGCCTCTGCTGCCTCGATCGGGCTACCTGAAACGCAGCGACTCATCCGTCACCATCGGTACTTCGGCTGACGTGGATGCTCCGCAGTCCCTGGACAGGATGGTTTCCGAGGCACTGCTTGCAAAGCAGCTGGCCAAGGTCAATGCCATGTCCGGCAACGAATCCGCAACTCTGCCCAACCCGTACCACGAGGCGCTGGCCAAGGAAGTACGTGCCCGAAATGTGATGGCCGCCGTGCGCGATGGCTTACCCCGGGAAGTGATCGATTCCATTCGCGATGGCACCCGCTACGCCAACAACAACCCCGCCAAGCCGATTAAGCCCTTGCTCACCGATGTGCCATCCAATGCCCGTGTGTCGGTGGTTGGTGTCTACGAGGGGACCAGCAGTTCAAACAAAAGAAACATGACGCACGCCCCCGGCAGTGTGCGTATCAACGTGCAGCCAGGTTCGACACCGCTGGTTCTGGTGCTGGCCAGCTACGAGCCTGTGCATTGGTTGATCAATGCCAATGGCCGCAAGATCAGCAAGATATTCACATCCGGGTACTACGACTCCACGGTCATTGGCGCAGACAACGCTCCCGTGATCAAGATCGGTTCCAAATACGCCTACAAGCTTGACAGCAGCGAGTACACCCAGCTCAAGCAGGATATAGCCCGCTACATAGAGAACCCGGTTCAACTATTTCAGGGGTCCTACACGGGACGGGAGTTTTCCGTCAACTAACGAATGAGCGGGCAAACCCCAATGGGGGGAAAAGCTCGTCCGACTTGGCCCGCCCTACGGCAACACCGACACCCCACGCAACGGCTTGAGCACGCTGGACGGCGTCATGCCAAAGGTGGCGCGGAACATGCGGCTGAAGTGGGCCGAATCGGCAAAGCCGCCATCCAGCGCGGCGTGGGTCAGGTTGGGCTGGGTGCTGAGTGCGCCCATCGCCGCGCGCACCTGGGCCCACACGCGGTAGCTGCGGTAGCTCACCCCCACCTCTTGCCGAAACAGATGGTTAAAGCGCGACGCGGACAAGTGCGCCGCGCTGGCAGCTGCGTCACGCGGCAGGCCACCCGTCTGGGGCACCCGCAGGGCCTGCATGCTGCGGGCCACGCGCGCGTCCAACGGCACGCCGGCTGACAGGTTCCAGGGCAGCAAGGCCGCCAGGTCAAAACTCTGCAGATAGCCGTTCATGCCACTGCGCGTGGGCACATGCGCTGCGGGGTCCAGCACCACCGGCCCCAGGCCACGGAAGTGCGTGCGCAGGCTCAGCGCCTGGGGTGAATCGGGCTCCAGGTACATCAGTGCGACATGCTCGCCACAGGGGTCAAACAGGTGTTCCACACCGGTGTCGATCAGGGCGCTGCGGCAGGTTTCAACAGCACCGCCGGGCAGGTGCACCGCAAACCGGCCCGACAGACCCAGCAGCAGCACGGGTGCCGCGTGGCGGTGCCAGCCCGTGGCCGGGATGTCGCCAACGTAGAGCGCCCGGTCGGTGCCCAGCGTGAGGGTGTTGTGCATGCGCATAGCCCAAACATACAAGCTTTTGGTCTGGAAAGTGGCGACCATGCCGGTCAACCCCATTCCCACGGAGACCCTGTTGAAACGCCTTGTACTGACCCTTTCCGCACTGTTGCTGTTGGCACTGACGGCCGCGTATTACGCCCTGCCGCTCCAAACGGCCGGCCCGCTGATCGCGCTAAACCGCGCCAGCGCCGGGCTGACCGAGCACACCACTGCGGTGGGGCCGCACACCGTGCACTACCTGGCGGGCGGCAGCGGCACGCCGGTGGTGTTGCTGCACGGCATTTTTGCAGAGAAAGACCACTGGGTGGACTTTGCCCGCCCATTGACCAGCCACTACCGGGTG
>JAVBYK010000533.1 GCA_030824095.1 bacterium | reverse complement strand
ACGCGGCGCTGCACCTTGCCGGTGGTGGTCATGGGCAGGGCGTCCAGGAATTCGATTTCCTTGGGGTATTCGTAGGGCGCCAGCAGGTCCTTGACGTGGGCTTGCAGCTCCCGGACCAGATTTTCATGTAATTCGGCGGTAGTCCTCGTATCTCCTGCGCACGCAGCTATGAAATCAGGAGCAATGACGACGTAGGCCTTGACCAGCGCGCCGCGCTCGGGGTCGGGCTTGGGCACCACGGCAGCGTTGGCCACGGCCGGGTGCTTGACCAGGCAGTTCTCGATCTCACCGGGGCCAATGCGGTAGCCGGCGGCCTTGAACACGTCATCGCTGCGGCCCTGGTACCAGAGGTAGCCATCGGCATCGCGCACGGCCTGATCGCCGGTGCGGCACCAGTCACCGGTGAACTTGGCGCGGGTGGCATCGTCGTTCTTCCAGTAGCCCAGAAAGAAGATCGGGTCCGGCTGGCCATGCACATCAAAGCGGTTCAGCGCCACGTCGCCAGGCACGCCCACCGGGCATTCGTTGCCGTCGTCGTCGATGACGCGCACCTGGTGGCCGGGGTAGCCCATGCCCATGCTGCCGGGTTTGGACGGATACAGCGCATTGCAGTTGCCGACGATGTAGTTGATCTCGGTCTGGCCAAACATCTCGTTCGGTTTGACGCCCAACTGCTGCTCGCAGTAGGCAAACACCGCGTCGCCCACGGCCTCGCCGGCGCTCATGATGGCCTGCAGCCTGAGCTTGAACTGCTGGCGCACCGTGCGCTTGCGCGCGCCGGGGTAGGCCTTCATCATGGCCTTGAGCGCGGTCGGGAACAGGAAGGTGTGCGTGACACCGCACTCGCCCATCAATTCGAGTGCCGTCTGTGGGCTGAAGCGCCCGTTGTACGCCACGATGGGGCGGCCAAAGTACAGCGTAGGCAATAGGGCGTCCATCAGACCGCCGGTCCAGGCCCAGTCAGCGGGACTCCAGAACACAGCCTGGGTATCACCCTTGGTAAACGGATCAAAGCCAAACCAGTTCTGGCTGGCGACAAAGCCCGGCAGGTTGCCAATCAGTGCACGCTGCGCCAGCAGGGCGCCCTTGGGGTTGCCGGTGGTACCGCTGGTGTAGATCAGGATGGCCGGGTCATCGGCCAGCGTGTCGGCCGGTGTGAAGCGGTCGCTGAACTGGGCCAGCGTGTCGCCCCATTCGCAGTCGGCATGGCCTTGCACGGCGTCCAGCGCGCCCACGCCGACCACGGTGCGCAGTTGCGGGCAGCGCTTGCGGGCGCGGTGCAGGTCCGCCAGCGACGACGCATCGGCAATGGCCAGCACGGCTTCGCTGTTCTGCAGGCGGTATTCCAGCGCGTCCGGCCCGAACAACAGCGACAGCGGCATGGCCACCGCGCCCATCTGCAGCACGGCCATGTAGGCCACCGCCGTCTCGAAGCACTGCGGCATGACGATGGCCACGCGGTCGCCGCGCTGCACGCCCTGGGCCGCCAGCGCGTTGGACAGCCGGTTGGCCTGCTCCTGCAACTGGGCATAGGTATAAAAAGTGCTGCAAGCCCTCGTGGAATAAGCCTGAATAGCTACTCTTTTTGTAGCATCCGGTTGTGCCGCCCAGCGCGCGCAGCAGACCTGGACGATGTTGAAGTGCTCGGGCACGGCCCAGGTGAAGGCCTGGTGCAGTTGGGCGTAGGCCGGGGGTACGCCGCCAGTTGAGGCGGCACTTCCCCGGGCTGGGGACGCGGCTTTGTCGCTGTCTTGACTGGCTTGCATGGTGTGTCTCCGTATGATTACCCGAATGTACCAAGCCAAAAAAGTTTCCCGTAGCGAGTTTGTCCCTATCCGCAACCTGCAGTACCACGTGCAAATCTGGGGCGAGCCCGCGCCGGGCAAGACGCCACTGGTCATGGTGCACGGCTGGATGGATGTGGCGGCCAGCTACCAGTTCGTCGTCGATGCCTTCGCCAAGGACCACTACATCATTGCGCCGGACTGGCGTGGGTATGGGAAAACAACATCCGGGCCCGTGGACAACTACTGGTTCCCGGACTACATGGCGGATCTGGACTTTTTGCTAGACCACTATTCACCCGACCAGCCGGTCAATCTGGTGGGCCACAGCCTGGGCGGCAACGTCGTCATGCTGTATGCCGGTGTGCGCCCCGAGCGCATCCGCCGCCTGGTCAACCTGGAAGGCTTTGGCATGCCGGCCACCGTGCCGGACATGGCCGCCGGCCGCTACGCCAAGTGGATGGATGAGCTCAAAAAATTGCACCGCGGCGAGCTGGACATGCGCGCCTACGAAACGATTGGCGGCGTGGCCCGCCGGCTGATGAAAACCAACCCGCGCCTGGACCAGGACAAGGCCGACTGGCTGGCCCAGCAATGGGCGCAGCAGGACGAAAGTGGCAAGTGGTCCATCATGGGGCAACCGGCGCACAAGGTCATCAGCGCCCACCTCTACCAGGTGGATGAGGTGCTGGCCCTGTACCGCCGCGCCACCATGCCCGTGCTGGCGGTGGAGGCCTCCGACAACAGCCTGGACCTTTGGTGGAAAGACAGTTACACGCTGGAGCAGTACCACGAGCGCATCAAGGCCGTGCCCAACGTCGAAATCGCGCTGATTCCCGACGCCGGCCACATGATGCACCACGACCAACCCGCCCTGCTGGCAGAGCTGATCGAACGCTTTATCGCCTGACTTTTCTCTCTGCCGGAGTAAGCTTCACACGAGATAGCGGGAGTATCATTTCCGCCATGTACCTGTTCGCCCTGCCCCTGCGTGTTGTGTTGCTCTCTCCCCTGCTTGCCCTGCTGGCGGTCACCACGGCCCAGGCCCAGCCGCCCGCGCCAGACAACAGCCGGCTCGACCGCGTGCTGCAGGCCAAGACGTTGCGGGTCTGCATCTGGCCGGACTACTACGGCATCACCTACCGCAACCCCAAGACGCAGCAGCTGTCAGGCATCGACATCGACCTGGCCCAGGAGCTGGCCAAGGATTTGGGCCCACAGGTCAAGGTGCAGTTCGTGGACAGCTCGTTTGCCAAGCTGATCGACGACGTGACCCAGGACCACTGCGACATCGCCATGTTTGCCGTGGGCATTACCGCCGCGCGCGCCGCAAAGCTGCGCTTTACCCAGCCCCACCTCAAGAGCGACATCCTGGCCATTACCACCCAGTCCAACCGCCGCATCAAGGACTGGTCCGACATCGACAAGCCCGGCGTCGTGGTCGCGGTGGCCAAGGGCACCTACCACGAGCCGGTGATGCGCGAGAAACTGAAATTCGCCACGCTGATCGCGCCGGCCACGCCGTTCGCCCGCGAGCAGGAGGTGGAATCCGGCCGCGCGGATGTCTTCATGACCGACTACCCCTACAGCCAGCGCATGCTGGCCACCACCGACTGGGCGCGCCTGGTCACGCCACCCAGCACCTACCACATGACGTCCTACGCCTACGCCATGCAACAGGGGGATGAGCGCTGGTTTGAGCGTATGGAGCGCTTCATGCGCGACATCAAGCGCGATGGTCGACTGATGACAGCGGCCAAGCGGCACAAGCTCGACCCCATCGTCACCAGCGACTGACCATGTACGCGACGCTGCCCCTGACTCCCCGACGGTGGGGTGGGCATCTGCCGTTCCTGGCGTTCATGCTGCTGTTTGTCGCCAGTATCGTGGGCGGCACCGCCTACACCCTGGAGCGCCTGCGCCGAGAGGCCATCGCCTTCCACACCGAAATCAACGCCACCCAGGCGCGCTCGTTCGAAGACCAGCTGACCCAGAACCTGAACGTGGTGGACCTGATGCTGGCCAATCTGCTGACCGACGCCACCATCGACCAGACACCCGCCGCGCTGGGCGTGCACTTTCAGTCTGAGCTGCGGCGCATGCCACTGTTGCGTTCGCTGTCGCTGCTGGACGCGCAGCATCGCATCGTGGCCAGTTCGAATGCGCAAAACGTCGGCCAGGTGGTCGAAACCACCGGCTACCTGCCACAGGTCTCGGGTGCCGGCGATGACGCCAGCTACCTGCGCCTGGGAACTCCCTGGTCCGGGCGCGACTTTGCCGATGGCTTTTTGATCACCGCACAACGGCCAGCCCAGCCCGATGCCCCCTATTTGATCCCCGTGGTGCGCGGCGAGCGCGTTGGCGACCGGCGTTTCACGCTGCTGGCGGCCCTGAACCCGGATTATTCTCTTAACCTGTTCACCCGCGCCCTGAAGGGCAAACATGCATCAGTGGAGGTGCTGCGCCTGGACGGCACCCTGATGCTGACGACTGAGGAGAATGAACATCCCGGCGAAGTCCACCAGGACACGGCCCTGCGGCAGGCTCAGCAAGATATTGAATTTGGAGCCTACGAAGAGAGTGGCGACTACGAACACGCCACGCTGTCCGCTTTTCGGGTGTCCCGCCAGTTCCCTCTGGTGGTGGTCACCCACCTGAACCGCGATCTGGCCTTGCAGGACTGGACTTTGGAACGCCAACGCCTGTTGTGGCTGATCACGCCGTCCCTGCTGGCTGTGCTAGCCCTGTTCACCGTGCTCTACCTGCGCCAGAATCGACTGACCCGCGAACACGCCGTAGCCCAGATGCAGGAGCGCAAACGACTGGCGGCAGTGCTCAATGCCCTGCCGGCCAACCTCCTGATGCTGGACACACAGGCCCAGGTGGTCATGGCCAACGCGGGCTGGTTCCAGCTGCTGGACGATGCCGGGTCCACCATCGCCGATGGCGGCATCGGCAGCCCGTTTCCGGAGCTGTGCGCGCGCATCTGCCCCGGCACCGCCGAGATGGAGACCCAGTTTGCCAGCGGCATCCACAATGTTCTGAACCGGCAGGCCGAAATCTTCGACCTGGAATACCCCATCGCCCTGCCCGGCGGAACCCGCTGGTACCGCATGATGGTGCATTCCCTGCACGAGCCCGGCCTGCCCGGCGCGGTGGTGATGCAGATTGACATCACCGCACGCAAGGAAACCGAGGCGGCGCTGCGCGCCTCCGAAGTTTTCGCCAAGAGCACGATTGATGCGGTCGCCTCGCATATCTGCGTGTTGGACAAGGATGGACTCATCATCGCGGTGAACCAGGCCTGGCG
>JAVBYK010000410.1 GCA_030824095.1 bacterium | reverse complement strand
CCGACATGCTCCAGCGTCAGCACATGCTTCAGCGTAGCACTGGGGCGCAGAACCACCTTGCCCAGCAGCGATTCACCGCGATGGGTCTGGGGATTGGGCCGGGTGCGGTTGATATTGGGTTGGTCATTACCACCCATGTTGTCCAGGGCCTGGGCCTTGTGGGCCGATCCGGTCAGCAACCATTGCACCGTATCGCTGGCGCGACCGGCCACTGTGGCGGCTGCGTTCAATCCTTCGTCGTCCCCACTCCAACTGGTGGCTACACGTCCCGCCAGTGACTCGGCGCCCGGACCCGACGCGCCCAGAAAATCGGCTGGCTCAAAGGTGATGAAGTTGACCAGACCGGCCAGCCCGTCGGAGCCATACAGCACGGAACTGGGACCACGCACCAGCTCGACCCGCTTGACCAGGTCCAGCGACAGGGCGTCACGTCCAAAGGCGTTGTTGCCATTGACATAGCTGCGCGGCACACGGGTGCCATCGACCAGCATCAGAACCCGATTGCCGCCGATACCGCGGATGTTGAACCCTGCATTGCCATCCCGTCCTGTGGGATTGCTGGCCCCGGTGACCGTGAAACGCGCCGGCGCACGCTTGACCGACACATTGGGCAGATCCTTGACCAGGTCCTTGATGTCACCGACTTGCCTGTCTTCGAGATCACTGTCGGTCATCACGTCCATGGACATGGGCAGGTCATCGCGCATTTGCTCGCTGCGTGAGCCGCTGACGACCACCTGGTTCAATGTGGGCGCAGTGCCCTCAGCATACGCCTGGCCGATGGCAAGACATGCCAACGAGACCAAGGCTGCCATGGTTGTGCGCGAGGGGCGCTGAGAAAGACGGATGTTGTTCATGATGAATTTCCAAAAGGCTACCAACGAGGCAGCGGATTATTCAGCACAAACATAGCGTCATTCCCATATTCCGTTCAAAAAATTGACCCAGATTATGGTTTCGCGTTGATCTTTGCAAGAACATCCCCTTGTTCGCTCTTGCAAAGCTGAAGCCCGTAGCGAACGCACTCTGCAAGGCAGGGTGTTTGGTCCAAAGCCTCGATCAACAAGGAACTTTTGAAATGAAAAATTTACGACTGGCTGGTGTCGCTGCAGTACTGCTGACCACCTGGGGCCTCTCCGCTTTCGCACAGGATGCCGGGAATCAACCAACACTGACAGCGACCGAGAAGGCCGCAGCGAAAAAGATCTACTTCGAACGCTGCGCTGGCTGCCACGGTGTGTTGCGCAAGGGCGCCACGGGCAAGAACCTGGAACCCCATTGGAGCAAGAAGTTGCCTGATGGCTCCATGCAGGAAGGCGGAACCCTCAAGCTGGGTCAGAACCGTCTGGAAAAGATCATTGGTTACGGCACCGAAGGTGGCATGGTCAACTTTGATGACATCCTGACCAAGGAAGAGATCACGCTGATGTCCAAGTACATCCAGAACACTCCGGATGTTCCACCTGAGTACAGCCTCAAGGACACCATGGACTCGTGGAAGGTCATGGTACCGGTGGACAAGCGTCCCACCAAGCAGATGAACAACATCAATCTGAAGAATGTGTTCTCTGTGACCTTGCGTGACACCGGCGAGGTGGCACTGATCGATGGCGACACCAAGGAAATCCGCAGCATCGTTAAGACCGGCTACGCCGTGCACATTTCCCGTCTGTCCAAGTCCGGACGCTATGTGTATGTGATCGGTCGCGATGGCCGCCTGAGCCTGATTGACCTGTGGATGGAAAAGCCCGGCGTGGTTGCAGAAGTCAAGATCGGCTTCGATGCGCGCTCCGTGGACACGTCCAAGTTCAAGGGCTTTGACGATCAATACGCCATTGCGGGTTCCTACTGGCCACCCCAGTTCGTCATCATGGATGGCGACACACTCAAGCCCCGCAAGGTGGTGGGTACGCGTGGCATGACTGTGGACGGTGAATACCATCCAGAACCCCGCGTGGCCTCCATTTCTGCCTCCGAAATCAAGCCAGAGTGGGTCGTCAACATCAAGGAAACCGGCCAGATCTTGCTGGTGGACTACTCCGACATCGAAAACCTGAAGATCACCACCATCGGCTCGGCGAAGTTCCTGCACGACGGCGGCTTTGATGCATCCAAGCGTTACTTCCTGGTGGCAGCCAATGCGTCCAACAAGATCGCAGCGGTGGACTTGAAGAGTGGCAAGCTGGCGGCGCTGGTGGATGTGGCCAAGATTCCGCACCCCGGCCGCGGCGCCAACTTTGTGCACCCCAAGTTCGGCCCCGTCTGGGCAACCGGTCACCTGGGTGCCGATGTCGTCACCCTGATCTCCACACCTTCGGACGACGCCAAGTACGCACAGTACAAGCAGTACAACTGGAAGGTGGTTCAGGAAATGAAACACGTCCCCGGCAACCTGTTCGTGAAGACACACCCGGTGTCCAAGCACTTCTGGGCTGACTCTCCTCAGAACCCTGACAAGGATCTGGCTGAGTCGGTTGCCGTGTGGGACATGGCTGACCTGTCCAAGCCCAAGGCCATCCTGAATGTGGCCAAGGACTCTGGTCTGCCACCCACCAAGGCCGTCAAGCGCGCCGTGCACCCCGAATACTCGGCTGACGGCAAGGAAGTCTGGATCTCCCTGTGGGGTGGCAAGACCGACCAGTCCGCCATCGTGGTGTATGACGACGCGACTCTGAAGGTGAAGAAGGTGATTACCGATCCGAAGATGATCACCCCCACCGGCAAGTTCAACGTGTACAACACACAGCACGACATCTATTGATCACCCAATAGATTGATACATGAATCAGCCCCATGAGCAACTCCCAACCGCAGGAGACGCTCAGCGGGGCTGAGGTGATAGCACGATAACAACACTGGAATTTTCAACCGTGAACCCAACTGACACCCCTCGCCCACCAACTGCACTGAAACGACTATGGCAAACGCTGCGCAAGCCCAGCGGATACTCCCTGCTCGTGCTTCTGGTCGTAGGTTTTGTGACCGGGATCATTTTCTGGGGTGGGTTCCACGCAGCGCTGGAAGCAACCAACAACGAGACGTTCTGCATCAGTTGCCACGAAATGCGTGACAACGTCTACGCAGAATACAAAGAGACCATCCACTACCGCAATCGCACCGGTGTCCGCGCGACGTGCCCGGATTGCCACGTGCCCCGGGAATGGGGTCCCAAGATGATCCGCAAGATTCAGGCCTCCAATGAGGTACTGCACAAGATTTTGGGATCCATCGATACACGCGAAAAATTTGAAGCCAAACGCCTGACCCTGGCACGTAACGAGTGGGCACGCATGAAAGCGAACAACTCACTGGAGTGCCGCAATTGCCACACGCTGGCGTCGATGAACGCAGAAGTTCAGAAGCCACGGGCACAGAAGTCCCACGAAATGGCAGCCAAGAGCGGTGAAACCTGCATCGACTGCCACAAAGGCATCGCCCACCACAAACCCAAGGGCATGACAGAGGCAGACGAATAGGCGCATGGCATCCGCCCGGATAGCACTCAATTTGTAATAGGAGAACTGTATGAAACTGCATCAAATTTCCACTCCCGCCCTTGGCTTGCTGATGGCCTTGCTGGCCGGTGGCGTCAGCGCTGCCGCACCGGACTGGAGCAAGGTCCCCAGCAAGAAGATCACGGTGTTTTACCCCGGTGTATCGCCCATTGAATGGGTCACTACCGGCACCGAGCACGGTGGTGCACGCGCCCTGAAAAAGGGAGAGACCTGTGCAAGCTGCCACGACGCAGAAGCCGCCGATATGGGCAAGAAAATGGTATCAGGACAAAAGCTGGAACCCAATGTCATCAAAGGCAAGGCCGGGTCCATTCCAGTGATGGTGCAGGCATCCAACGACGGTGCCAACCTGTATCTGCGTTTCACCTGGAAGCAGCCCGCCGGTGGTGCCGAGAAGATGGACAAGGACAACGCCGTCAAGCTGGCCTTTATGCTGGAAGACAACAAGGTTGACCGTGCGGCACTGTCCGGCTGCTGGGAAACCTGCCACGTTGATGCGCGCACCATGCCAGAAGGCAAGGACGACAAGAAGACCAAGTACGTCAAGGACGGCAGCCTGGCTTCCGGCAAGTACTACGACCTGCTGCAATGGACCTCCAAGGGCGCCAAGCACGACGGCTACATTGCCGACAAACGTGTCATGGATGGCGGCAAGGCTTTGGTGGATGCCAAGGGTGAGCAGAAGAACGGCGAATGGGTCGTCACGTTCACACGCAAACTCACCGGCGGTGAGGGTGATATCGCCATGGCTGCCGGCAAGACCTACAACTTTGGCTTTGCCATCCACGACGACCACACCCATGGACGCTACCACCAGGTGTCACTGGGATACACGCTGGGTATTGATGCCAAGGCTGACATCAACGCTGCCAAGCAGTAAGTGAACCTGTGATTCATTGAGCAAACGAAGTGCCAGCCTCTTTCGTTTGCTGCAGGAAAAATGCCATGCAACCACTCCGTCGAATACTCCATGCGGGTGTGGTCTTTTCTGTACTGGCCTGCTTGCCTTTGCAGGGCTCGGCGCAGCAAACCTACGAGGTTTCCATCCGCGATTACAAGTTCGAACCGTCCATGGTGCAGATCAGGGTCGGTGATGCGGTGCGGTGGACCAACAACGAAAAACGCACCAGCCACTCGGTATTTTTTACCGGAGCGGCCAGTCTGGAGTCAGATCGTCTTTTCCCCGGCGAATCCTGGCAACGCGTTTTTGACAAGCCGGGGACTTACTCCTACACCTGCGGCCCCCACCCCGAGATGGCCGGCAAGATCGTTGTCACCGAATGAATGAGAGGCTCCCCATGAACGTATCCAGCGTTATCGTCAACGCCCGCGACGGCCAATCGGCAGCCGTTCAGGAGCTTCTGCGACAGCAAGCGGGTATTGAGATCCACGCGGCCTCGCCCGAAGGCAAGCTGATTGTCACGATAGAGACCGAGTCCGACCGCGAAACCATCGCCGCCTATGAACGCCTCGGACAGACCGACGGCGTACTGTCAGCCGCCATGGTCTATCACCAAATCGAATCTGAACCTGACCAGGAGATATGAAATGACACAGACACGACGCGAGTTCATCAAAATCCA
>JAVBYK010000435.1 GCA_030824095.1 bacterium | reverse complement strand
CCTCTGGACCAACTCTATCACCTGGCCAACTTCCTGGCGCCCGCCATTGTCGTGGGCGTTGTGCTGGCCCTCGTTGGCCCGCTTGTGAATAAAAAAAGCCCGGTAGCCCTCGGATTTACTGCGCAGACAGCTATCAATTGCATAGCTGGTGCGGTGGCGCTGGGATTGGGGCTGTGGTTCTTTGGCCGCGACGGCAAGATGGCCAGCTACGCAGCCCTGGTGGTCTTTGCGGCCACCAGCCAGTGGGCCGGTGGTCGTAGCTGGCGCTAATTCGGGCTGAACAGGTCCACCCGGTCGGTGATGATGCCGTCCGTTCCCAGGTCGATCAGGCGCTCGGCGGCCCATTCATCGTTGACGGTGTAGCTCAGTGTGCGAAAGCCGCCACTCTGGGCCTGGGTGACGCTGCTGCGGTCCCACAGGGCGTGGTTGCAGACGATGGCCTGGCAGTCCAGCATCAGGGCGGTCTCCAGCCAGCCGGTCCACAACGTGTCCAGCAGCAGGCCGCGCGGCAGCTCGGGCTGGGCCTCCATGGCGCCACGCAGGGCCTCGGGCTCGAAGGACGTCAGCAGGGGCGCCACCGCTTGCCCAGCCCACAAGCGCGCGGCCTCGCGGGCCACGACCTCGCCGGTGTGTTGGGCGGTGCCAGGTGTCGGTTTGATCTCGATGTTCAGAAAGTGGCCGTTGCGGATGCAGAAGGCTGCAATGGCGTCCAGGGTCGGCAGGGGCTCGCCGGCAAACGCGCGGCTGTGCCAGCCTCCGGCATCCAGTTGTGCCAGTACTCCCCAGGGGTGGTCGCCGCCGACCGCGCTGTTGCCTGCACCCAGCTTGCCCCGGGCGTTGGTGGTGCGCTGTAGCGTGGCGTCGTGCATGAGAAAGGGCACGCCGTCGGCGCTGAGCTTGACGTCGCATTCAAACATGCGGTAGCCATAGCTGGCGCCGAGCCGGAACGCGGCCAGCGTGTTTTCGGGCGCCAGCTTGCCGGCGCCCCGGTGCGCCACCCAGCGCGGATACGGCCAATTATTCATGCGAACGCCGCCGGGCCGCCCCAAGGCGTGAGGGCCCCCTCGGGGGGCAGCGTAGTACGCAAAGCGACAAGCGTGGGGGTCATATTCTTTTTCCGGTAGCTGCATCAAAGTGGTGGATGCGGTCTGGCCTTGGTGTCGCATGGATGGTGGCGCCCAGCGTCGGAACGGAGTGGGACTCCTCGGTGCGAATGATGACCAGTTCGTCGGTCGCGCTGTGCGCCCAGCGGCCGTAGACCAGGCGCTCGGCACCCAGCATTTCCACGGCTTCCACCTGCAGCGCCCAGCCGGTGGGGGTGATGTCCAGGTGCTCGGGGCGGATGCCGGTGATGATGCCGGGTTTGGCATCTGGCGCGTCTTTGAGCAGGTTCATCGGTGGCGAGCCGATGAAGCTGGCCACAAAGGTGGTGGCCGGGCGGGTGTAGACCTCTTCGGGCGTGCCAAATTGCTCCATGACACCGCCATTCATGACGATCATGCGCTGGGCCAGTGTCATGGCCTCCACCTGGTCGTGGGTGACGAACAGGCTGGTGATGCCCAGTTCGCGGTGCAGTTTCTGAATTTCGAGCCGGGTCTGGGCGCGCAGCTTGGCGTCCAGGTTGCTCAAGGGTTCGTCAAAGAGGAAAACCTGGGGCTGGCGCACGATGGCGCGGCCCATGGCCACGCGTTGGCGCTGGCCGCCGGATAGTTCGCGCGGCTTGCGCTGGAGGAACGGTCCGATTTCCAGGATCTTGGCGGCCTTGTCCACGCGCGCCTTGATCTCGTCCAGCGGCACCTTGGCAATTTTCAGGCCGTAGGCCATGTTGTCGAACACGCTCATGTGGGGGTACAGCGCGTAGTTCTGGAACACCATGGCAATGTCGCGGTCGCTGGGCTCCACATCGTTGACGACCTTGCCGTTGATGGCAATCTCGCCGCCGGTGATCTCTTCCAGCCCGGCCACCATGCGCAGGAGCGTGGACTTGCCGCAACCCGAGGGGCCGACGATGACAATGAACTCGCCATGCGCAATGTCCGCGTTGACGCCGTGGATGACGGGAACCGCCTTGGGCCCGGTGCCATAGCGTTTGACGACGTTTTTGAGGGAAATAGATGCCATATCAGTCTTTGTCAGTCACTTCTCGGAGTCCACCAAACCCTTGATGAACCACCGTTGCATGAAGATCACCACCACGGCCGGCGGCAGCATGGCCAGGATAGCGGTGGCCATCACGATGTTCCACTCGTTGCCGGAGTCTCCGCCAGCAATCATGCGCTTGATGCCGACCACCACCGGGTACATGTCCTCGCTGGTGGTGGCCAGTAGCGGCCACAAGTATTGGTTCCAGCCATAGATGAACTGGATCACGAACAGCGCGGCAATCGACGTTCTGGACAGCGGCAGCAGGATGTCCTTGAAGAAGCGCATCGGTCCGGCACCGTCCATGCGCGCGGCTTCCAGCAGTTCATCGGGCACCGTCAGGAAGAACTGGCGAAACAGAAAGGTGGCGGTGGCAGACGCAATCAGCGGCACCGTCAGCCCGGCGTAGGTGTTGAGCATGCCCAGGTCGGATACCACCTGGTAGGTCGGGCCGATGCGCACCTCCACCGGCAGCATCAGGGTAATGAAGATGGCCCAGAAGAACAGGGAACGAAACGGAAACTGGAAGTAGACCAGTGCGAAGGCCGACAGTAGGGAAATGCTGATCTTGCCAAAGGTGATGACCAGCGCCGTGACTAGGCTGATCCACATCATGCGTGCCACCGGCGCGTTGGAGCCGGCGCCGCCACCCTGACCGGTGAGCGCCGCGGCATAGTTGTCCCACAGGTGGGCGCCTGGCAGCATCGGCATGGGGGCCTGCAAGATGTCCTGCGCGGTGTGCGTCGATGCCACAAACGCCAGGTACAGCGGAAAGACCACGATCAGCAGGCCCAGCACCATGACGGCATGGGCCAGCAGATCCAGCCAGGGGCGGCGTTCAACCATGAAGCGCTCCAACGGAGAGCCGCCGCAGCGCAGGGCCGCCCCAAGCAAGGCATGGCCCCCGTGGGGGGCAGCGCAGCACACGAAGTGGCAAGCGTGGGGGCATCAATAGTTCACCTTCTTTTCGATGTAACGGAACTGGAACACCGTCATCGCGATGACGACCAGCATCAAGATGACGGATTGCGCCGCCGCGCCGCCCATGTCACCGCCCTTGAAGCCGTCCTGGTAGACCTTGTAGACCAATATGACCGTATCGCGCCCGGGGCCGCCGTGCGTGGTGGCATCGATGATGGCGAAGGTGTCGAAGAAGGCGTACACCATGTTGATGACGAGCAGAAAGAACGTGGTGGGCGACAACAGCGGAAACTGGATCGTCCAGAAGCGCCGCCATGGGCGCGCACCGTCCATCGCCGCCGCCTCGATCAGCGATTTGGGGATGGACTGCATGCCCGCCAGAAAGAACAGGAAGTTGTAGGAAATTTGCTTCCACACTGCGGCGGTGACGATCAGTGCCATCGCGTGTCCGGAGTCCAGCAAATGGTTCCACTCAAAACCCAGGGAGTGGCTGAGCATGTAGGACACCACGCCGATGGAGGGCGAGAACATGAAGACCCACAGGACACCCGCCACCGCGGGCGCCACCGCATAGGGGACGATCAGCAGGGTGCGGTACGCCAGTGCGCCGCGGATGATGCGGTCGGCAAACACGGCCAGCACCAGCGACAGGGCAATGCCCAGCACCGCCACCAGGATGGAAAACACGGCCGTGGTCTTGAACGACTCCAGGTAGGCCGAGTCCGACAACAGGGTCTTGAAGTTGTCCAGCCCGACCCAGGTGACGCTCAACCCGAAAGCATCCTGCTCCTGTAGGGACTGCAGCAGGGCTTGTCCCGCAGGCCAGAAGAAAAACACGCCAACGATCGCCAGCTGTGGGGCCAGGAGCAGCCAGGGGAGCCAGGTTGACCGGAAAAATACGCGTTTTTCAACTGCCATGGGTTCTGTCCCGACGCGCTTAGCGGTTGGCCTTTTCGAACTTTTCCAGTTGTTCGTTGCCGCGCTTCATCGCCGTTTCCAGCGCTTCCTTGGGGGTCTTCTTGCCAGACCAGATGGTCTCGGTTTCCTCGTCGATGATGGTTCGGATCTGCACAAAATTACCCAGGCGGATGCCGCGTGACTTGTCGGTCGTCTTGCGGATCATCTGGGACACGGCCACGTCGGTTCCGGGCTTCTCCTTGTAGAAGCCTGATTTCTCGGTCAGCTGGTAAGCCGCCATGGTGATGGGCAGGTAGCCGGTGCGTTTGTGGCTGGCCGACTGGATTTCGGGGCTGGAGAGGTACTTGAAGAAGTCTGCAACGCCCTTGTATTCAGCCGGTTTCTTGCCGGACATGACCCACAGGCTGGCGCCGCCAATGATGGTGTTCTGGGGTGCGCCCTCCACATCGGGGTAGTAGGGCAGCGGAGCCAAGCCGTAGCCAAACTTGGCACCCTTGCTGACGTCGGCATACGAACCCGCTGAGCCGGTCATCATGGCGCACTCACCGGACACGAAGGATGGCACCGCCACGCTGGCGCGACCCTTGTAGACAAACAAGCCCTGTTTGGACATGTTGGCCAGGTTGTCAAAGTGGCGCAGGTGCAATGGCGAATTGAAGGCCAGGCGCGCGCTGGTGCCGCCAAAGCCGTTGTTCTGGGTGGCAAACAGCGTGTTGTGCCAGGTGGAGAAGCTCTCCAGGTGCACCCAGCTTACCCAGCTGGAGGTGTAGGGACACTTGTGGCCGGATGCCTTCAGCTTGGCGGCCGCCAGCGTGACCTCGGGCCAGGTGCTGGGTGCCTTGTTGGGGTCCAGGCCGGCGGCCTTGAAGGCGTCCTTGTTGTAATAGAAGATGGTGGTCGAGCTGTTGAACGGGAACGACATCATTTCGCCGCTGGGTGCGGTGTAGTAGCCGGCCACCGCAGGCACATAGGCCTTAGGGTCAAACGGGACACCCGCCTGTTTCATCACCTCGCCCACGGGCTTGATCGCACCCTTGGCCGCCATCATGGTGGCGGTCCCCACCTCGAAGACTTGCAGGATGTGCGGGGCGTTGCCGGCGCGGAAGGCGGCCATGGC
>JAVBYK010000418.1 GCA_030824095.1 bacterium | reverse complement strand
CTGTCCTGCTTCTGGCTGCCGCGCTGGCGCCCGGACGGCACGAAGAACCCCATGCAGATCCAGCGCCTGAAGAACAAGATGGGCAACGTGGCCAACGCGTCGTGTGAGACCGAGTTGCGCGGCGCCTGGGCGCAGATGGTGGGCGCGGAGGGGCGTGGCGTGGCCACCATCATCAACATGGTTGCCATGACGCGCTTTGACTGCATGGTTGGCTCCAGCAGTGGCATGCGCCAGGCCGTGGCCCAGGCGCTGCACCACTGCAACTTCCGCTCCGCCTTTGGCAAGCGCCTGGTCGAACAACCATTGATGCAAAACGTGCTGGCCGATCTGGTCATCGAGCACGAGGCCGCGCTGGCGTTGACCATGCGCATGGGTCGCGCACTGGATGCCGGCCCCGCGAACGAGCACGAAAAGCTGCTGGTGCGCGTCGGCACCGCCGTCGGGAAATACTGGATTTGCAAACGCACACCGGCCCACGCCTACGAGGCGATGGAGTGCATCGGCGGCAGCGGCGTCATGGAAGACTGCATCATGCCCCGCTTGTTCCGCGAATCGCCGGTGAATTCCATCTGGGAGGGCAGCGGCAACGTGCAGTGCCTGGACATGCTGCGCGCCATGAGCCGCAACCCCGGCTCGGTCGAGGCCTATATGGCCGAGGTGCAGGCGGCGTCCGGCGCGGATCGGCGCCTGGACGCCTATGTCGCGCAACTCGGAACCGAACTGACGGACCGCAGTGACATCGAATACCGCGCCCGCGGCATTGTGGAAAAAATGGCGCTGGCCCTGCAGGGCGCCCTGCTGGTGCGCCAGGGCAATGCGGCGGTGGCCGATGCCTTCTGCGCCTCGCGTCTGACGGATGCCAGCAGCGGGCTGACCTTTGGCAACCTGCCGCGGGGGGCCGACTGCGCGGCCATCATTGCGCGCGCAACACCGCAGCTTTGACCGCCGCCTTGGCGCAGGCGCAGCGCTTCAGTCTCCGCCGCCAAACAGGTCGTTGAATTGCTTGGCAGCGTCCGGGGCGGCGCTGGAGGTCATCGGTGTGCCCTTGGGGTATTCCTCGGCGATCCGGTCTTCCCAATACGTCGTCGGATTGGGCGCGCTGCACAGCCGTCGATAGACTTCCGCCGGCACATGCTTGTAGGCCAGGACGGTCTTGCTGTCCCAGTGCAGGTCCAGTTGCTGCGACGCGGGGTCATAGTCGGCCTTGCGGATGCGCCCGCTGGTGAAGGTCTTGGTCTGCATGGTTGGTCTCTGGCAACCATCACCCTCGCTCAGTCGAGTAGCTCTTTCGGAACATTGCCGCCGTTGGCGGCGAGCTTGGCCAGCACGGTCTTGTGCAGCCACATGTTCATCTGGGCCGAATCCCCCATCAGGCCAGCCGGGCAACCGAGTTCGGTGGCGAGCTCCTTGCGCGCATTCAGGCTGCTGTCGATGTCCAGCAGTTTCAGCAGATCCACAATCGAGGTGCGCCAGTTCAGTTTTTGCGGGTTGGTGGCAGCCTTCTGTTCAAGCTGCGCCACCACGTCGACCTCGCGCATTGGCGTTACCGCCTTGGCCTCGGGGGCGGACGGTGCTGCCGCAGGGCCTGCCGATGGAACCGGCGCGCGCAACATTTCCTCGACCTTGCTGTTACCGGCATCGAAACCCAGCTTGTCCAGAATCTTGCTGAAAAAACCCATGCTACTTCTCCTTTGGTGATGCGCCCGTGCCGGGTCGCACGCCCATAGTACGCAAATATGCAGTCCAAGGTGTTACAAAGTCAGACTTCGCCCGTCAACCATGTCCGCAGCCCCTGCGGCATCGGCATGGACTTCTGCTTGGGGAAATCCAGCCACACCAGGGTCGCGCCGCCATTGGCGTACACGGTGTCGCTGGGGTCATCGGTGCGCAGCAGTTCGTGGTACATGTCGAACGATGAGCGGCCGATGGCACCGACGTAGCTCCTGACCAGCACATCGCCCGGGTATTCCAGTTGCCGGAGGAAGTTGCAGAAGATGTTGGCAATCACAAACCCTTCTCCCGCCGGGTTGACCGCAAACCCGCTGTCTTCCATCAGCTGGATGCGGGCGCTTTCCATGTAGCGCAGGTAGAGGGTGTTGTTGACGTGGCCCATGGCGTCCATGTCACCCCAGCGGATGGGGGTGAGCAGGGTGTGCATCAGTCGCTTGTCTTCGGGGACTTCCAGTTTCATGGCGGTATCTTGGTTTAGTGGTGTGGTCAGGGATCCATCACTGTAAACCGCCATGCCACCACCGTGGGCGATGGAGGCGGCATTTGGGTACCATGCGGGACAGTCATGCAAGCCGTCCCTGAGCACTTCGAATTTGCTACCGACCGCGCCGAATTCCGCGCGCTGTCCGGGCGCGCCGGGGTCGAGCTGTACCGGGCCCATATCGTGCGCCATGCGTTTGAACCGCATACCCATGAGGCCTATGGCTTTGGCGTCATCGAGCAGGGCGTGGAGCGCTTTCGCTACCAGGGCGCCGACCATCTGGCACCGCCCGATTCCATTGTGCTGATGAACCCCGACGTGCTGCACACCGGGCGCGCCGAGACATTGGGCGGCTGGCGCTACCGCATGGTCTATATCGAGCCGGCGCTGCTGGCGGACATCACCGGCGATGCGGGGTGGTGGTTTGACGATGCGGTGGTGGAGCGCGATCGCCCACAGGGTCAGCACCTCTCCCGGCTGCTGGAGGCGCTGTGGCAGACCCAGGACCCGCTGGCGTTTGACGGCTTGCTGGCACAGTTTGTCGCCGGCTTGCATCCCTATGTGCGCCGGCAGTCGGTCACCCCGGAGCGGTCAGCTGGGCGTTTCACGGACGTGATTGACTATATGCAAGCCCATCTGGAGGATCGCATCGTGCTGGACGATCTGGCCGCGGTGGCGGGCTTGAGTCCATTCCATTTCCTGCGACAGTTCCAGGCCCGGTACCACGTCACGCCGCATCAGATGCTGATGGCGCAGCGCCTGTATGCGGCCAAGCAGTGGCTGGCCCAGGGCGTGGCGCCGGCGGAGGTGGCCGCGCGGGCTGGCCTGACCGACCAGGCCCACTTGACCCGCGCGTTTCGCAGCCGCTACGGTGTTGCACCTGCGCGCTACCAGCGCCAGGTCCGCAACTAGGCCCCCACGCTCCTGCAAACCGCAATCTCGTACAAGACGCCCCCGCCGATTCGGGCGACACTGCGGCCGTATTGATTCAAGGGCGGTTGTTCATGTTGGCAGGTGTTGCGTTTGCGTTGGCGGCGGGGATTATGTGGGGGCTGGTCTTTGTCGGGCCCCTGCTGTTGCCGGAGTACCCGGCCGCGCTGCAGGCGTTTGGGCGTTACCTGGCGTTCGGGTTGATTGCCATACCGCTGGCCTGGCTGGATCGCTCGGAGCTGGCGCGCATGACGCGCGCCGACTGGATCGAGGCGCTCAAGCTTGCCGCCATTGGCAATGTGCTGTATTACCTGTGCCTGGCCAGCGCCATCCAGCGCGCCGGTGGGCCGCTACCAACCATGATCATCGGCACGCTGCCGGTGGTCATCTCCATTGGCGCCAATCTGCTGAATCACCAGCGCGACGGGCGTCTGCCCTGGAGCCGGTTGGCGCCTTGCCTGGCTACCATTCTGGCGGGCATTGCCTGCGTGAACCATGTCGAGATGGCGGCGCTGTCCAGCGATCCCCAGGCCGATACCGCGCGCTACGCCAGCGGCGCCCTGCTTGCGGCGGTGGCCGTGGCGTGCTGGACCTGGTATCCGCTGCGCAACGCGAATTGGCTGCGCGAGCACCCTGGCCGCAAGCCGCGCGCCTGGGCCACGGCCCAAGGCCTGGCGACCCTGCCACTGGCAGTGACCGGCTATGTGGCCTTCTGGGGCTGGACAGCCGGGACCGGTGACACTTTTCCCATGCCTTTTGGACCTCGTCCGCAGGCCTTTGTGGGGCTGATGCTGGCCATCGGCTTGTTTGCTTCCTGGCTGGGAACGCATTGCTGGAACGAGGCCAGCCAGCGCCTGCCCACCGCGCTGGTGGGACAGTTGATCGTGTTTGAAACCCTGGCCGCCCTGAGCTACGCCTACCTGCTGCGGGGCCAATGGCCGCAGCCGCTGACCTTGGTCGGTGTGGGTTTGCTGCTGGTTGGCGTGGCCTGGGCCGTGCGCATCAAGCCACAACACGCTTAAGGTCGGATATCCGGCGCCGGCGTCGTCGGCACGCCCTGGTCCAGTGCCGCCTGGTGTTGCGCGGTCATGGCCAGCTGGAAGCCGGGGCGTTGCCGCAGGCGCGCCCAATAGTCGGCCACTGCGGGGGGGAACTGTGCATCCAGACCCAGATGCCCAGCCAGCATCAGTGCATACGACACAGCCACGTCGGCGGCGGTAAAGCGTCCGGCACACAGGTAATCTTGTTGTTGCACGGCGGCGTCCACGGCGCGCAGGCGCGCCAGGAACCAGCGGCTGTAGTCCTCTGCTACCTGGGGCTGCTTGCGTTCAGCAGGTTCAAAGTGGGTGTAGCGCAGCACCAGGGTCTGCGGAAAGGTCAGCGTGGCGTCACTCATCTGCAGCCAGTTCAGGTAGCTGCCGTAAGCGCTCTCGGTGGGCTGCACATCCAGCACGCCGGGGCTGTGCAGTGCCGCGAGATACTGGCAGATGGCCGTGGACTCGGTCATGCGCGTATCACCATCCAGCATCAGTGGCACGGTGCCCAGCGGGTTCTCCTGCAGGAAGGACCGCGCCAGAGCCCGCGGCGGAAACGGGAGCATGCGCAGGTCGTAGGGAATGCCCAACTCCTCCAGCAACCACAGGGGGCGGAAGGAGCGGGCGCTGACGCAGTGGTAGAGGGTGATCATGGTCGTGGGGCGGTGTGAGGGGCTGTGGATGCCACGGTGGATGTGTATTACTGGCGCTTCTTAAGCGCGCGCAGGTCGTGCATGCCGGGCAGGGTGCGCGGGTCCTGGCCCTCGGGAAAGATGCGGTGCTTCTGGATCTTCTGCGTGCCTGTGGTGGGGATCTTGGCGGCAAACCACAGCCAGCCCGGCGCCTTGTAGTAGGCCAGTTGCTGGTGGCAGAAATCGAACAGGGTGCGGGCTGTGTCCGCTGTCTCCGAGGCGTTCCGGTCCTTCAGCACCACAC
>JAVBYK010000067.1 GCA_030824095.1 bacterium | reverse complement strand
GCACAGGCCGCAACCGACGACGGCATCCGCTGGGACAAAGGTGTGTGTCGCTATTGCGGGACCGGCTGCGGTGTATTGGTCGGCGTCAAGGAAGGACGCATTGTTGCCACGCAGGGCGACCCTGACGCGCCAGTGAACAAGGGCATCAACTGCGTCAAGGGCTACTTCCTGTCGAAGATCCAGTACGGCAACGACCGCCTGACCCGTCCGCTGTTGCGCATGAAGGACGGCAAGTTCGACAAGACGGGTGAATTTGCACCCATCTCGTGGAAGCAGGCCTTCGACATCATGGAAGAAAAGGTCAAGACCACGCTGAAGGCCAAGGGTCCGACTGCGATTGGCATGTTCGGTTCGGGCCAGTGGACGATCTGGGAGGGTTACGCCGCCAACAAATTGTTCAAGGCAGGCTTTCGCTCCAACAACCTGGACCCAAATGCCCGGCATTGCATGGCTTCTGCGGTCTTTGGCTTTATTCGCACGTTCGGCTCTGATGAGCCCATGGGGTGCTACGACGACATTGAGCACGCAGACACCTTTGTGCTGTGGGGTTCGAACATGGCAGAGATGCATCCGATTCTCTGGTCGCGCATGACGGACCGCCGCCTGACCGCGAAGCACGTGAAGATCAAGGTGCTGTCAACCTTCTCGCATCGCTCCACCGAGCTGGCGGACTCTGAGTTGATCTTCAAGCCACAGTCGGATCTGGCCATCCTGAACTACATCTGCAACTACATCATTCAAAGCGGCGCAGTGAATGAAGACTTCGTGAAGAAGCACGTCAATTTTGCAGAAGGCGTGACGGATATCGGATATGGCTTGCGCCCCAACCACCCGCTTGAACAGGCCGCCATGAACAACGGCTACCCCGGTGCCGATGGCAAGCCACGTGGCAACCCGATGGATGCCAAACCCATTTCCTATGACCGGTTCAAGGCATTCGTATCCGAGTACACATTGGAAAAGACCCACGAAATCTCGGGCGTTGACAAGGAAAAGCTACTGGATCTGGCCAAGACTTATGCCGACCCCAAAAACAAGGTGACGTCGTTCTGGACCATGGGGTTCAACCAGCACACGCGTGGCACCTGGGCCAACAACATGATCTACAACATCCACCTGCTGGTCGGAAAGATCTCGGAGCCTGGCAACAGCCCCTTCTCGTTGACAGGCCAGCCGTCTGCCTGCGGCACCGCGCGGGAAACCGGCACCTTCGCGCACCGGCTGCCCGCCGACATGCTGGTCGCAAACCCGGCCCACCGAGAGGCAGCAGAGAAAATCTGGAAGGTCCCGGCAGGCACCATTCAGGGGGCACCTGGACTGCATGCAGTTGCGCAAAGTCGCGCGCTGAAGGACGGCAAGCTCAATTTCTACTGGTCCTCCACCAACAACAACATGCAGGCTGGCCCCAACATCAATGGGGAGACCTATCCCGGTTGGCGCAACCCCGAGAACTTCGTGGTGGTGTCCGACTGCTACCCAACCGTTTCCGCGGTCAGTGCCGACCTGATACTTCCATCGGCCATGTGGATGGAGAAGGAAGGGGCCTTTGGCAATGCCGAGCGCCGCAGCCAGTTCTGGCGCCAGCAGGTGAAAGCACCGGGCGAGGCGCGCAGTGACTTGTGGCAGTTCATGGAATTCTCGAAGCGTTTCAAAACCGATGAAGTCTGGACCGCCGAAACCCTTGACAAGCATCCGCAGTACAAGGGGAAGACACTGTACGAAGTGCTCTACGCCAATGGAGAAGTGGATAAATTTGGCAAGCCTGAGGTCGCACGGGTCAACGCCCATGCGTGGTCGAACTATACCAATGACGAAACCGAAGCCTTTGGTTACTACGTGCAAAAAGGGCTGTTTGAAGAGTACCGCCGGTTCGGTGCAGGCAAGGGCAAGGATCTGGGCGAATTTGACCTGTACCACAAGACGCGTGGTCTGCGCTGGCCTGTTGTTGACGGCAAGGAGACCCTGTGGCGCTACCGTGAAGGCTACGACTCGTACATCAAGAAGGGCGAGACCCTCAAGTTCTACGGAAAGCCCGATGGCAAGGCCGTGATCTTTGCACTGCCCTACCAACCCGCCGCCGAAATGCCGGACAAAGACTACGATTTGTGGCTGTGCACGGGTCGCGTGCTGGAACACTGGCACACCGGGTCCATGACGCGGCGTGTGCCGGAGCTCTACCGCTCCATGCCTGACGCGTGGATCTACATGCACCCGGATGACGCCAAGAGCCGGGGACTGCAGCGCGGTGACACCGTGAAGGTCGTTTCGCGTCGGGGAGAGATCACGACCAAGGTGGAGACACGCGGACGCAACAAGCCGCCTCTGGGACTGGTCTTTGTGCCTTTCTTCGACGAAAACCGACTGGTCAACAAACTCACACTGGATGCCACCTGCCCGATCTCGAAGGAAACCGACTTCAAGAAGTGCGCATGCAAGGTTGTCAAAGTCTGATTGCAACTTGAGGTGAAGGCCCGGCGCGGAATGCTGCGCACCGGGCCCATCCCTCCACGCCACCATGACCGCATCGTCCAAACCTGACAATTCCGAGCGCCGCGCCTTTGTGCTGGGCGCTGCACGCATGGGGTGCGGCGTGGGCATGCTGGGGCTGGGTTTGGGGTTGGCTGTGACCCAGGCCAAGTCCCTCGCGGCACAGGCCCTGCGTCCTCCTGGCGCTGGCCCAGAGGCCGATTTCCTGGGAGCATGCGTGCGCTGCGGGCTGTGCGTGCGCGATTGTCCCCCTAATATTCTGCATTTGGCAACCCCCGGCCAGCCGGTGACAACGGGAACCCCGTTCTTTGTGTCCCGTGTCGGTGCCTGTGAAATGTGCGAAGACGTGCCATGCGTCAAAGCCTGCCCCACAGGAGCCCTGGACCACAGTCTGACTGACATCAAGGAAGCCCGCATGGGACTCGCGGTGCTGGTGGACAAGGAAACCTGTCTCAATTTTCAGGGGCTGCGCTGCGATGTGTGCTACCGCGTATGCCCGTTGATCGACAAGGCCATCACGCTGGAACTGCGTCACAACGAACGCACCGGGCGCCACACGGTCTTTGAACCCATTGTTCATTCCGACGCCTGCACCGGTTGCGGCAAGTGTGAACAGGCCTGCGTGCTCAAAACGGCGGCCATCAAGGTCTACCCCGTCAATCTGGCCAAGGGCGAGATGGGCGACCACTACCGGCTGGGATGGGTTGAGCAAAAGAAGAACGCCGGGCATTCACTCATTGAAGGCCAAGGCAATGTGGATCTTCCTGATCGCGTGCCGGATGGTGTCAAATTGCCCGGACATTTTGATCCGGGTAGCCAAACGCCCCTGCAGACAACCATTCCGTCTGCACAGGAGATACCACGATGACTGCCGCCGTGAACAAACCCGTTGGAACGGATGCGCTCCAGGTAAAAGGCTGGTGGAGATCCCACCAATGGCTGCTGCTGCGACGAACCTCGCAGATAACGCTATTGGCGCTATTTCTCCTGGGACCATGGGCGGGGATCTGGCTGGTCAAGGGCAACCTGAGTTCCAGTCTCACATTGGGTTTGTTACCGCTCAC
This sequence comes from bacterium, assembly GCA_030824095.1. Classification (GTDB taxonomy): domain Bacteria; phylum Pseudomonadota; class Gammaproteobacteria; order Burkholderiales; family Burkholderiaceae_C; genus Allorhodoferax. The sequence goes on along the minus strand of JAVBYK010000067.1, from coordinate 1,562 downwards.
AGACCCCTATGTCCTGCTGCAGTCAATCGTGGCCGGCCATTGGCCCTACCAGACAGCCATCATCGGTGCGCTGATCGTATTTGTGTTTTACGCCCTGGTCGGCGGTCGCGTCTACTGCTCTTGGGTATGCCCGGTCAATCTGGTGACCGACTGCGCTGCCTGGCTGCGCTTACGACTGGGCATTCGGGGTGGTGCACATGTATCCCGGGAGACGCGCTACTGGGTATTGGCGATGACTCTGGTGGTGGCTGGCGTGACCGGAACGGTGGCATGGGAATGGGTCAACCCCGTTTCTATGTTGCATCGGGGCATGTTGTTTGGAGTGGGGCTGGCCTGGGCCGTCGTGCTGCTTGTATTCCTGTTCGATCTCTTTGTGATGCACCGCGGCTGGTGCGGGCGCATCTGTCCTGTGGGCGCCTTTTACAGTCTGGTTGGCGCCAAGAGCGTCTTACGGGTCAATGCGGCCAAGCGCTCCGCTTGCAACGATTGCGCCGACTGCTATGCCGTATGCCCCGAGCCCTTGATTTTGAAACTACCACTCAAGGGTGCAGCCGCGGGCGCAAGCCCCCTGGTGCTTTCGCCCAACTGCACCAATTGCGGACGCTGCATTGATGTGTGCTCCAAAGATGTTTTTATCTTTTCAAGCCGTTTCACCAAAGTTTCCAGCACCGCGAACGACCGCGCTACCGAGCGGTCACAACAATCTGTTTAACGAGGAGTAATTCATGATGAACAAGCACTTTCGGCTGACCCTGGCGGCATTGAGCGCCGTTGTACTGAGCGTTGGATGCGCCGTCTCCTACGAAAAAGTCAATTCGATGCGCGGCACGGATGTGAGCGCACCCGATGTGCCCTTTGAAGCAAAAACCTACCAGGGGAAGAAACCCGGCTTGCAGCAGCGGGTTGCCCGGACCTTCAACGAACAGCCCCCCGTCATTCCCCATACGCTGGACAACTTTGACGAGATCACTCTGGAGGACAACCAATGTATCGAGTGCCATGGCTTAGCCAAATTCAAGGAAAAAGGTGCCCCAAAGATGGGAGACAGCCACTTCAAGAGCGAAAAAGTTGACATGACCCGGTGGCAATGCAACACCTGCCACGTACCGCAGGTGGACGCCACGCCGCTGGTCAAACAGAACTTCGTTGGCAACGTGAGTCCCAAGCTATAGCTTGCATGCGTTCTGACCTGGGGAATCGCCCGAAAGCATGGGTCTCCCGTGCATTGGCATTCCTGGTTCTCGGTTCGGTGGCAGGCAGTGGTTTGTGCACCGAGCCGCTCCCGGCTTTGTACCAGCGACACTGTGCCCAGTGCCATCGACATGACCGCATGGATCTGGCCAGACCGGCGTTACGACACCTCAGCCCGACCGATCAAACGACTCCGGATGCGCATACTACGGCGCAGCACCAGCGCTTGCACAGCCTCGGCCCGGGCAATTGGCGCTCCCTGATAGACTTTTCCCGTGCGCCGCTCGTGCCAGCACCGCAATGGGGTTCTGAAGAAATCCGCTCGTCGCGTTCAACTCTGCTTGAACCCGGTTCATCCATCGAAGGTCCCC
>JAVBYK010000281.1 GCA_030824095.1 bacterium | reverse complement strand
ATGCCAGGGCTGTCAGAAGTAACTCGCGCCGTTTCATCTTCATGGTTCTTTCCGGTGTGTCGTGGCGTGGCACCCAGATTGTGCGTTCACCTGGGCCAGCACGCAGGGAGTGGAGGGGGAGCCATCATCGCCGATGGCAATGGCCGCCTGTAGCCGGGTCACGGCCTGTATGGCGGAGTTGGCATTGCTTGCGTGCACCAGTGCCAGCGCGTCGCCCTCAGCCACGGTGGCACCCAACGGGCGCACGGCGCTCAATCCCACCTGCAAATCGATGCGATCCGCTGCCAGGCGTCGCCCGCCTCCCAGCTCGACCACGGCCAGGCCTATGGCGCGCGTGTCCATGGCGGCGAGCACACCGGAGCGCGTGGCGGGCACAGGCACGACCACCGGGCCCTGGCCCAAGTAGGCGTCAGGCCGCTCCAGCAGGTCGCCGGGGCCACCCAGGGCGGCGACCATGCGGGCAAAGCGTTCCGCGGCGGCGCCGCTGTCCAGCACCGCCTGTAATCGCTGGGTTGCATCTTTTGTGTTTGCCGCCAGACCACCCAGCACCAGCATCTCGGCGCCCAGGGCCAGCGTGATGGCGTGCTGGCGCGGCTCGCGCGCACCATCGCCGCGCAGGTAGCGCACCGCCTCAGCCACTTCCAGTGCGTTGCCGACCGTAGTGCCCAGCACCTGGTTCATGTCGGTGACCAGTGCCGTGGTTTGCAGGCCGGCGCCACCCGCCACGGCGACGATGTTCTGTGCCAGCTCCAGCGCCATGGCGCGGGAGTCGGCAAAGGCGCCGTTGCCGCATTTCACGTCCATGACCAGGCCCTGCAGGCCGGCGGCCAGTTTCTTGGACAGGATGCTGGCAGTGATCAGCGGCACGCTTTCCACGGTGGCCGTCACGTCCCGCGTGGCGTAAAAACGCTTGTCCGCCGGGGCCAGGTCGCCGGTCTGGCCGATGATGGCGCAGCCCACGCTGCGCACCACACGGTCAAACAGCGCCGGTTCGGGAATGGCGTTGTAGCCGGGTATGGCTGCCAGCTTGTCCAGCGTGCCGCCGGTGTGGCCCAGGCCGCGGCCGGAGATCATGGGTACATAGCCGCCACAGGCGGCCACCATGGGCGCCAGCATCAGGCTGATCTTGTCGCCCACGCCGCCGCTGGAGTGCTTGTCCAGCACCGGGCCGGGCATGTCGGGCCAGGCCATGACGCGGCCTGACAACTTCATGGCGTGGGTCAGCGCCACGCATTCCTCACGGCCCATGCCGCGCAGGAAGATCGCCATGGCCAGCGCAGCCACTTGCCCCTCGCTCCAGCTGCCGTCCACCAGACCCTGCACAAACTGGCCGATCTCGGCCGTGCTGAGCGCGTGGCCGTCGCGCTTGCGACGGATGATTTCCTGGGCCAGCATGGGGATGGGCTTAGTAGGTGCCGCCGCTGGCGATGGATGCCTTGCCGGACAGCACGGCCTCGATGTCATTGAGCAGGCCGCTGGCGCCAAAGCGCAGGCGCTGGGGCGTCAGGGCATCGGCGCCCAGGATGTCGGCCACCATGTCCAGATAGCCCTTGGCCTCCTGCACGGTGCGGATGCCGCCGGACGCCTTGAAGCCCGAGGTGGGTGTGCCGTGCGCGGCAATCTGCTGCAGCATGACGCGGGCCGCCGCTGGTGTGGCGGATGTCTTGGTCTTGCCGGTGCTGGTCTTCACATAGTCGGCGCCAGCGTCCAGCGCCAGGCGGGTGGCCTGGGCGATCAGGTCCGGGGTGGCCAGTTCACCGCTTTCGATGATGACCTTGAGCGCCAGTGGGCGGCTGGCGGTGCGCATCTGGGCCAGAAAGTCGGCACAGGGAATGCTCTGGCCCTGCATCAGCGCGCGGTAGGGGAGCACCACGTCCACCTCGTCACCACCGGCGGAGACGATGGATTTCACGTCGGTCAGCGCCTGGGCAAGGTCCAGCGCGCCGGCCGGAAAGTTGGCCACCGCCGCCACCTTGATTGAAGGCGGCAGCGCGGCGCGGGCCTGGCTCACAAAGCGCGGCCAGACACACACGGCGGCCACCGGGCCAAAGGGCGTTTGCGCACGCTGGCACAGCGTGACGATGTCGCCGCTGGTGTCGCCGGTGTTCAGGCTGGTCAGGTCCAGGCATTGCAGCGCCAGACGGGCGGAGTCAATCAGGGAGAGGTTGTTTGGCATGGTGGTTGCGAGAAAAAAGTGCTGCTAGCCCTCGTGGAATATACGTAGGTAGCTATCAAAAACATAGTAATCAGGAATGCAGGGACGGCAGATCGGCCAAGCTGGCCACCAGTTCGGCCAGGAAGCGGGCGGCGTAGTCGCCCGAGGCGCGGGCCTGCTCCAGCGTGGCGGCGTGGGTCAACGATTCATGGCCCAGGCCGGCTGCCATATTGGTCATCAGGGACAGGGCCAGTACACGCAGTCCGGCGTGGCGGGCCAGAATGGTTTCCGGCACGGTGCTCATGCCCACGGCGTCGGCGCCCCAGGCGGCAAACATGCGGATCTCGGTCGGGGTTTCAAACTGCGGGCCCAGCGCCCACAGGTAGGTGCCCTCCGGCAGCGCGATGGATGCGGCCTGCGCGACACGGGTGGCCTGGGCTCGCAGCTCGGCATCGTAGGCGGCGCCCATATCGACAAAGCGGGCGTTGCCTGGCTCACCCACCAATGGGGAGCGCTGCGGTGCGTTGATGTGGTCGGCAATCAGCATCAGGCTGCCGGGCGGCATGTGGGCGCGCAGGCTGCCTGCCGCGTTGGTCTGCACCAGCACCTGGACGCCCCAGGCCTGCAGACTGCGGATCGCGCCGGCCATGCCGGTGCAGTCGTTGTTCTCGTAAGTGTGGCGCCGGCCCGCCAGCAGGGCGACGCGCTGGTTGCCCATGCGGCCCACCAGCAGCGTGCCGGCGTGGCCTTCGACGCCGGTGGGCTCGAAGGCCGGCAGGTCGGTGTACGGGATTTGCTGGGGTTCCAGCAGATGCTGCGTCACGCCGCCCCAGCCGGAGCCCAGAATGACGGCGACTTCGGGCGCGGTGCCAAAGCGGGACCCGAGCAACTGGGCCGTGTGGGCGGTGGAGGATTCGGCCTGCATGGTGGCTCAGTCTGCGCTGTGTTCGCTGGCGTGGGCCAGATGGTCCGGGCCGAAGCTGGCGGGCAGCAGTTGCCCCAGCGTCCAGCTCTGGCGCACGCCGCTGGGGTCGGCAGCGATGACCAGCAGGTTGTCATCGCCAAATTCGCGCAACTTCTGGCGGCAGCCGCCGCAGGGGGTGATCACGTCGGGCCCGGGGCCGCTGACCAGCACCGCCGTGGCGCGCTTGCCACCGGCCATGACCATGGCACCCAGCGCGGTGGCCTCGGCGCACCAGCCCTGGGGGTAGGCGGCGTTTTCGATGTTGCAGCCGGCGTGCACGGCGCCGTGCTCGTCCAGAATGGCCGCGCCCACGGCGTAATGCGAGTAGGGCACGTGGGCATGGGCACGCGCCGCCAGAGACGCACTGAGCAGGCGTTGCAACACATCGGGGGCGAGTGGGCTCATGGACATTTCCGGGGGAGTGGTCGATAAAGGCTGTGCAATAGTGTAGTGTTGCTGCCATGGACAGTCACACCTTTCTCTGGCACGACTACGAAACCTTTGGTGCCAACCCGCGGCGCGACCGCCCGGCGCAGTTTGCCGCCATCCGCACCGACGCCGAGCTGAACGAAATCGGTGAGCCCATCATGCTGTATTGCTCGCCGGCTCCGGACTTTTTGCCCGACCCCGAGGCCTGCCTGATCACCGGCATCACGCCCCAGGTGTGTCTGGAGCGGGGCGTGCCCGAGTACCAGTTTGCCGCCACCATTGAAGCGGCGCTGGCACTCCCCGGCACCATTGGCGTGGGCTACAACACCATCCGCTTTGATGACGAGGTCACGCGCTTTTTGTTCTGGCGCAGCCTGATCGACCCCTATGCCCGCGAGTGGCAGAACGACTGCGGTCGCTGGGACCTGCTGGACGTGGTGCGCACCGCCTATGCGCTGCGCCCGGAGGGCATCCAGTGGCCCACGCGCGCCGAGGGAGGTGCCAGCTTCAAGCTCACCGACCTGACTGCCGCCAATGGACTGGTGCACGAGGCAGCGCACGATGCCCTGAGCGATGTGCGCGCCACCATCGCGCTGGCCCGGCTGCTGCGAACGACCCAGCCACGGCTGTTTGACTACTGCTTGGGGCTGCACAAGAAGGACCGGGTGGCCCTGGAGCTGGGCCTGCCCACGTCGCTGCACAACGCACGGCCGTTCTGGCATGTGTCGGGCATGTTCCCGGTGGAGCGCGGCTGCCTGGCCCTGATGTGGCCGCTGGCCATGCACCCGCAAAACAAGAACGAGCTGATCGCCTGGGATCTGGCCCACGACCCTGGCGAACTGGCCACGCTGAAGGCCGATGACATCCGCCTGCGCCTGTTCACCCGCAGTGCCGATCTGCCCGATGGCATGACGCGCTTGCCGGTCAAGTCCATCCACCTCAACAAGTCGCCGATGGTGGGCTGCAACCTGAAGGTGCTGACACCCGCGGTGCTGGAACGCTGGTGCCTGGACCTGGAGGCACAACTGCAGCATGCCGCGCTGGCGCGCGATCTGCCCGACATGAGCGGCATCTGGCCCGAGGTGTTTGCCCGCCCGCAGGAGGCCACGCCGGACGTAGACGAGGACCTGTATGGCGGCTTCATCGGCAATGGCGACCGGCGCCGGCTGCACGAACTGCGCGCCATGGTGCCGGCGCAACTGGCCCACACCCATCCGGCGTTTGACGACCCGCGCCTGCCGGAGCTGCTGTTTCGCTATCGGGCGCGCAATTTTCCCGACAGCCTGACCGGCAAGGAGGCTGCGCACTGGGAGGCCCAGCGGGCCGAGCGGCTGTATGAGGGTGTGGAGGGCGCCCGCACGGTGGAGCAGTTGTTTGATGCCATCGACCACCTGTCCGAGAGCACGGACGAGCGTGGCGAGGCCATTCTGGGAGACCTGTACGACTATGTGGAATCCATCGCGCCAGCGCGTGCCTGAATGCGGCGAAAATGCCCCATCTTTTGCCTAAACAACCGGAAACACCCATGAAGATTGAAAAGAACACCGCCGTCACCCTGAAGGTCAGGGTATCT
>JAVBYK010000306.1 GCA_030824095.1 bacterium | reverse complement strand
GCCGAAAATCCGAGTGACAGCATGCGCAGGGACGCCGGCTCCAGGTAGACCTTGAGGGTGTCAAGCCACGAGGGCTTGTCAGCCAAAGGAGTGGTTGCAGGCGTTGGTGTTGTCATGGAGGAATAATACCGTCATGAAATTGGCTTCTTTTGTCTATAGATCTCTCCCTGTGGTGGCCCTTGCCTCGGCCCTGGGTGGCCTCGTTCCGGCGGCGCATGCGCGCGAGGGCGTGGATGTGGGGGGCAACTCGGTCTTTGCCAAGGTGGTGCCAGCTGACCAGGTGGAACGCTCAGCGCAGTTGCAGTACAACCAGATGCTGTCCCAGGCGGACAGCAAGCGGGCCCTGGCGCCCAAGGACAACGCCGAGTTGCAGCGTCTGCGCGCCATTTCCCGCAAGATCATCCCGTTTGCGATGGACTGGAATCCGCGTGCACGCAGTTGGCAGTGGGAGGTCAACCTGATCGGCTCCAACCAGATCAACGCCTTTTGCATGCCGGGCGGCAAGATTGCTTTCTACAGCGGCATCCTGCAGCAACTGAAATTGACAGATGACGAGGTGGCTATGGTCATGGGGCATGAAATTGCCCACGCCCTGCGCGAGCATGCGCGTGAACGCATGGGCAAGAGCGCAGCCACCCAGGGCATTGCCCGGCTGGGCGGTGCGCTGGCGGCCAGTTTCTTCGGCATTGACGCGCGCATCACCGATGGCATTGCCAGTGGTGGTGCCCATTTGCTGACCCTGGAATTCAGTCGCGAGGACGAGTCCGAGGCCGACCTAGTGGGCATGGAGCTGGCCGCACGCGCCGGCTTTGACCCGCGCGCGGGGGTGACGCTGTGGCAGAAGATGGGGGCCGCCAGCAAAGGTGCGCCACCCCAGTGGCTGTCTACCCATCCATCTGGCAAGAGCCGCATCGCCGAGATCGAGTCCAACCTGCCCAAGGTGATGCCGCTGTACGAGCGGGCCCGGGCGCGTTAGCTTGGCAAATGTAAGCGGCGGTCCGGCTAGGGTTCCTCGCCCAAGTGGCCACGTTGGATGGCCGCATCCCGATCCTGGAAGATGGCCATGGCAGTGAGCAGCCGCAGAAAGCCGAGCTTGCGATAAAACCCTTCCTTGCCAGGCACGGAGTACAGGATGATCTTCTTGTGACCCTTGGAGTCGGCGGCAAGGCGCGAGACCATTTCCTTGCCCAGCCCAGTGCCTTGGTGGGTGGGCACAACGGCCACATCGCAGATGTACGCGCAATCGGCACCGTCCGCCAAGGCGCGGCCGGCTGCCACCAGTCGACCCTCCTCGCGGACGAACCATTTGAATCGACTGTTCGCGAACACGGTCTGGAGATCGGCTGCATTTTTGTTTCCCAGGGGAGCAACGCGATAGAGTGCTTCCAGTTCGCTCCAGTCGAGATGCGTGGTGGTGTTGGTCCAGTGCAGCATAGGGCGCATTTCCGTCCAAAATATTCCGGCAATCAGGTGGACCCGCAGGTCGCAGGTGCCAGCGGTTTGAACATGTTGATGTTGGTGGTGGCGTACCCCAGCTTGTGGTACAGCGCCTGGGCCCCCGTGTTGTGGCCAAACACATGCAGCGCAACACCGGTCAGTCCGCGCTGGCGCGCTTCCTCGTCCAGCGCGGCAAAGGCGCGGCTGGCGTGGCCCTTGCGCTGGTGTTCGGCGTGGATGTACACGTCATACACATAGGCGATGCGCTGGCCGGCACGTGCCTGCACCGCGAACCAGAGCATGCCGACGTCCTCCTGCGTGGCAGCGTCGCGCACGGTGAAGAAAACGTTGTCCGGCGTTGCCAGCCCCTGGGGAAGCATTTCTGCATACCCCGATCGGGACAGTTCGAGCGCCTCGCCAGCGCTCCACTGCCCGGCATCCACCTTGTCCTGGGCGAACTCCGGGATGGCCTTGGCCAGATAGATGGCGAACTCCGGTTCGGTCATGGGGGTGAGGATGGTCATGCGGTGGAAGTTTTTTAGTTAAAAGTGGCTGTAGCCCTCGTTAATATTGCGCGAGCAGCTATCAAATGGATAGCGATTCTGGTCTGCCAGCGAACGAGCTTCGTGAAGGCAAAATGGAAGAAGCTGAGGCTGTACTCATGGTTTGAAGTCGTACTCAATGGTGATGGGCGCATGGTCGGAAAACTTCTCTCCCTTGTAGATATCAACCTTGCGCGCTCCGGCTGCCAGCGCCGGTGTGGCCAGGTGGTAGTCCAGCCGCCACCCCACGTTGTTGGCGTAGGCCTGGCCACGGTTGCTCCACCATGTGTAACAGGTGTCCGTGGTGTCCGGCTCCAACTGGCGGTACACATCCACGATGCCGCCCTCGCCGGTCAGGCGCGTCATCCAGGCGCGCTCTTCGGGCAGGAAACCACTGTTCTTCTGGTTGCTGCGCCAGTTCTTCAGGTCGGCCTCCTTGTGGGCGATGTTGATGTCACCACACAGGATGAAGTCGCGCTCGGCCTTGAGGCGTTGCAGGTGCGGGTACATGAGGTCCAGGAAGCGGAACTTGGCCTGTTGGCGTTCCTCGCCGCTGGATCCGCTGGGAAAGTAGGCGCTGATGATGGAATGCTTGCGCTGCGCAGTGTCAAAGCGCAGCTCCACCCAGCGGCCTTCGCTGTCGAATTCACCGCCGTCAAAACCGACGATGACATCGCTGGGCTCCAGGCGCGTGTAGGCGGCCACACCGGAATAACCCTTCTTTTGGGCAAAGTGGAAGTAGCCCTTGAGACCACTGAGGCTCTCGAACTTGCCGGCCACGTCGGCGGCCTGGGCCTTGACTTCCTGCACACAAATACAATCAGGCTGGGCTTGGGCAAGCCAGGCTTCCAGTCCCTTGTTGGTGGCGGAACGTATGCCATTGAGGTTGAGGCTGGTTAATTTGAACAAGGAATTCCCCATGTCGGATCGCGACCCTTTGGCACAGGATTTTGTGCAGTTTGCTTTGGAGTGCGGAGTGCTGCGCTTCGGCTCGTTCAAGACAAAGGCGGGGCGCATAAGCCCGTACTTCTTCAACGCCGGCCTGTTTGACGACGGGGCCAAGCTGGGGCGTTTGGCCGAATTCTATGCGCAGCGACTGCTTTCCAGCGGCATCGAATTTGATATGGTCTTTGGCCCCGCCTACAAGGGCATTCCGCTGGGCGCGGCGCTGGCCGTGGAGCTGGCCCGCCGGGGCCGCAACGTGCCGTTTGCCTACAACCGCAAGGAAGCCAAGGACCATGGCGAAGGCGGCACCCTGGTCGGTGCGCCGCTCAAGGGCCGGGTGCTGATCGTGGACGATGTGATGTCGGCCGGCACTGCTACCCGCGAATCGATTGCCATCATCCAGGCCGCCGGTGCCACACCGCACGCGGTGCTGATCGCACTGGACCGTCAGGAGAAAGCCACCGAGAACGGGCAGGACGTTCCCTACAGCGCCGTGCAGTTTGTGCGGCGCCAGTTGGGGTTACAGGTAGGTGCAATTGCGAAGCTGGGGGATTTGATGCACTATCTGGCTGGTCACAGCGACGCCGGGTTGGCCCAGGAGTACCAGCAGGTGCAGGCCTACCGCGAGCGCTATGGCGTAGACGAAGGATAAATAATGAGTTTGGGCAAGCGGGTTTTGACCGGCGTGGTGGTTGCCTTGGGAGGCAGTCTGGGCGCGGGCGTCTGGGCGCAGACGTCCCAACAACCTGTTGGTGGCGTGTACACCTGCGTGGATGCCAAGGGCCGCAAGCTCACCGCGGATCGCCCCATTCCCGAATGCACGGACCGCGAGCAAAAAATCCTCAACCCCAGCGGCACGGTCAAGGCCAAGGTCGGCCCCACGCTGACTGCGCAGGAACGTGCCGACCAGGAGGCCAGGGAAAAGCGCGAGATCGAGGAACGCAACCGCACGGTTGACGAAAAGCGGCGTGATCGTGCCCTGCTGATCCGCTACCCCAACAAGGCAGTGCATGACCAGGAACGTCAGGAAGCCCTGATGCAGATCGGTGTGGTGATTCAGGCGGCCCAGCGCCGGCTGGACGAGCTGGCCAAGCAGCGCATTGCCATTGACGAAGAGATGGAGTTCTACAAAAAGGACCCGACCAAGGCTCCCGCCTATGTGCGCCGCCAGCTGGAGGAAAACATCAACAGCCAGCAGGTGCAGCGCCGTTTCATTGGCGAGCAGGAGTCCGAGATCAAGCGCGTGAACTCGCGCTTTGATGACGAGCTGGTGCGCCTGCGCCAGCTCTGGACCACGATGACCCCGGCGCCGGGCAAATAGCCGACCTGGGGGAGGCGGTTACGCCAGTTTCGCGCGCAGCAGTTCGTTGACCTGTTGCGGATTGGCCTTGCCCTTGCTGCCCTTCATGATCTGGCCGACCAGGGCATTGAGCGCCTTCTCGTTTCCGGCCTTGAATTCGGCGACGTTCTTGGCGTTGGCGGCAATCACCTCATCGACGATGGCTTCCAGCGCGCCGGTGTCGTTCATTTGCTTCAGGCCCTTGGTTTCGATGATGGCGTCCACTTCGGAGCCTTCGCCGCTCCACAGCGTGTCAAACACCTGGCGGGCCGCGTTGTTGGAGATGGTGTTGTCGACGATGCGGCCAATCAGGGATGCCAATTGTGCCGGCTGGACCGGTGCGGCTTCGATGCCAATGTCTTCGGTGTTGAGGCGGCGCGACAACTCGCCCATGATCCAGTTGCTGGCCAGCTTGGCTTGTCCGCAGGCCTTGGCGGTGGCTTCAAAGTAGGCTGCAATGGCCTTGCTTTGTGTGAGCTGGGTCGCGTCGTACTCCGGCAGGCTGTAGTCGCGCACAAAGCGTTCCGCCATTACACGTGGCAATTCGGCCATCAGCCCTCGTACTTGCTGGATCCACTGCTCCGAAATGCATAGCGGCGGCAAGTCGGGGTCGGGGAAGTAGCGGTAGTCCGCGGCGTCTTCCTTGGTGCGCATGGCGCGGGTCTCGCCGGTGTCGGGGTTGAACAGCACGGTGGCCTGTTCAATCGCGTGGCCGTCCTCGATCTGCTCGATCTGCCAGCGCACCTCGTAGTCGATGGCCTGCTGCATGAACTTGAAGCTGTTCAGGTTCTTGATCTCGCGCCGTGTGCCCAGCGGTGCCCCGGGCTTGCGCACCGAGACGTTGGCGTCGCAGCGAAACGACCC
>JAVBYK010000433.1 GCA_030824095.1 bacterium | reverse complement strand
TTGGCCATGGTCTGCATGGAACCGGTGAAGTAGCTGAAGCGGTTGCGCCCACCGGCCTTGGACGCGTACATCGCCTGGTCGGCGTTCTTCAGCAGCGAATCCACATCCGCCGCATCATTGGGGAACAGCGTGATGCCGACGCTGGCCGACACATAGCCGATTTCGCCCTCCAGCGTGAACGGGGCTGTCAGCGCCTGCAGCATGGCCTGCGCCACTTCGCCGACCCGGTGGGTGTCGCTCAGGTCGGTCATGATGATGGTGAACTCATCGCCCCCCAACCGCGCCACCGTGTCGCTGGAGCGCACGCATTGGCAAATGCGCTTTGCCGCCTCAACCAGCAGGCTGTCTCCCGCGTGGTGTCCCAGCGTGTCATTGACTTCCTTGAAATGGTCGAGGTCCACAAACAGCAATGCCAACAGGGTGCCCGAACGCCGGGCGCGCATGACCTCCTGTTGGAGCCGGTCACGAAACAGCCGCCGGTTGGGCAGCTCGGTCAATGGGTCGTAGTTGGCCTGGCGCCAGATCGTCTCTTCGGCGCGCTTCTTGTCGGTGATGTCCGAGAACATGGCAATGCGGCGCAACACCTTGCCTTCGTTGTCATAAATGGTGTTGATTGACAGCCATTCGGGATACTCGTCACCATTCTTGCGCCGGTTGCATATCTCGCCCTGCCAGCGCCCCGTGGTTTCCAGTGCATGCCACATGCCCTGGTAGAACTTGGCGTCCTGGCGGCCACTGTTCAGGATGCTCGGGGTCTGGCCGATCGCCTCGTGCGAGGTGTAGCCGGTCAACTGGGTGAAAGCCGGGTTGATGGCGATGATGCGGTTGTTGGCATCCGTCACCGTGATCGCCTCACCGATGGCCTGGTGGACCGAGGCAGCAATCTGCAACTCATTCTCGGTGCGCTTGCGCTCAATCACGACCGACGCCAGCCGGACCGCCTTGTCCATGCGCACCGTGTCATCCGGAGCAGGGGCGTTGGACTCCCGGCGCAGGCAGGCCAGAACCCCCAACACTTCGCCATTCATGGCGCTCAACGGCTCCGTGCGGCAGGCAATACCAACCGGCCGCCCTGTTCCGGGCCAACATCCTGCGCAGTCCGCATGGGTGCTGATGTCATCAATGGCCGATGGCCGGCCATGGCGCGCGGAATGCGCGCAGCCCCTGTCACCATCCCCAAAGCTGCGAATGGCCAGCGGACCGGGAGGCGAGACCCGGGGCGCCGCAGAGCGAATCAACTTCTGCCCCAGTTCATCCACCAACAAGATGGTGCAGGCCAGGCCAGGAACCTGCCGTTCGGCCTCCTCGGCGATGGTGTGCAGCATCTCCGGCAGCGGTGTGCCACGCGCCAGATCATCCATCAGCGCCGCGCGGGTTCGATCCCACGCCTCGTCCCGCTTGCGCTGGGTAATGTCGAGGTTGTTGCCCAGATAGCCCGTAACCGCGTTGTGCGCATTGCGCAGCGGCACCGCGCTGCCACTGACCCATGCCACCTGACCATCGGGTTTGAGGTAGCGAAAATCCCGTCCCCAGTGTTTTCCTGCGGCAACGGCTTCCTGCCAGGACCGCAGCACCTCATCGCGGTCCTCGGGGTGCACCGTGCTGGTCCAGCCGCTACCCACGGCTTCGTCGTGTGACAGCCCCGCAGCTGCACTCCAACTCGGATTGACGAACTGGCAATGGCCATCGTTGTTGATCTGGTAGATGCCGACCGGCGCATGGGTGGCCAGCAGGCGGAAGCGCTCCTCGCTCTCCTGCAGTTGCACGACCCGCTCACGGATCCTGGCCTCCAGTTGCGTGCGATGAGCTTCCAACTCCCGCCGGTGGCTGTAGAGCTCGCAGAAAACCTTGACCTTGCTTTGCAGGATGTGGGGATCAAACGGCTTGATCAGGTAGTCCACCGCACCCAGGTCGTAGCCCTTGAACTGCAGCTGGATGTCATTGATACCCGCCGTGACAAAGATGATGGGCAGGTGGCGCGTCTTCGGGTTGGAGCGCATCAATTCGGCGGTCTCAAAACCATCCATGCCCGGCATCTGCACATCCAGCAGTACCAGTGCGAAGTCGCGCTTGAGGGTGTAGCGCAAGGCATCATTGCCGGAGGTGGCCGTCACCAGGTCCACTTCCAGTGGCCCCAAAACGGCCTTCAGCGCGGTCAGATTTTCCGGTCGGTCATCGACCAGCAGCAAGGCGATGTTGTCAGCCATGGCAAGGCACCTTGTTTCGTGTTGGCAATACACCGCCGCCAGCCAGCGCAGACAACAAGCCTGCAATGCCATTCAGCGGCAGAACGTGGTCTACCGGGGTTGCCGCCAGTGCCGCCGTCGGCATCTGCGGTGCTTCCGCGTCCTTAGGATCTTGCACGATGGCCAATCCGCCGCACTGCTTGATGCGCGCAAGCCCCCGGCTGCCATCGAAATTCGCCCCGGTCAGGACGACACCAATCAGCGTGTCGGTGTAGACATCGGCGGCGGACTCGAACAGGACATCCACCGACGGACGAGCATAACTGACGGGCGCATCGGCTGACAGCGCCAGAAGCCCATCCGGCTCCACCAGCAGGTGGTAGTTGGCTGGAGCCAGGTACACATGGCCAGGCATCACCCGATCCTGCTCATCAGCTTCCTTCACGTGCAGGGGGCTGTGGGCATCGAGCAGTCTGGCCAGGCCATTTCCGGCTTCGGCGCCAATGTGCTGAACAATCATGATGGGCAATGGGAAGTTGGCCGGCAAGGCGCCCAGCAGGCTGCTCAGCGCCTGCACGCCGCCACTGGAGACACCCACTACCACAGCGCGGAATACTGGTGCATCAGCCATAGCGCTTCCGGTAAATCCGCATGGCGGGTTGCAGTTCTTCGTAGCGTTCACCCTGCACACGCCGCTCCAGGCTTTCCTTCAGCCCCAGGCACAGGAAGCCACCGGGCAGCAGACTGCTGTCGAAGAGGCGCAGGCAGCGTTCCTTCAGCGGGGTCTTGAAATAAATCATGACGTTGCGGCACAGCACCATGTTCATCTCCCCAAACTCGGCATCGACGGCCAGATTGTGCGGCGCAAAGACAATGTCCTTGCGCAATTCCCCAAACAGAATGGCGCGTTCGTAGCGGGCCGTGTAGTAATCGGAAAACGACGCCTTGCCACCACTGGCCTGGTAGTTGCGGGTAAAGCGCTGCATCTCTGAAATCGACAGCACGCCCTCGGCGGCCTGTTGCAATACCGTCTCGTTGATGTCGGTGGCATACATGCGAAACCGCCCGGCAAGACCTTCCTCATTGAGCAGGATGGCCATGGAGTAGGCCTCCTCACCGGTTGAGCACCCGGCCAGCCAGATCTTGACGAAGGGATAGGTTCTCAAAAACGGGACCACCTGCTCGCGCACCGCCTTGAAGAACAGCGGATCGCGGAACATTTCCGTGACATTGACGGTGATGCCGCGCAGCAGCGATTCAAACAACGCACGCTCGCGGAGCAGCCCGGACTGCGCCTGGGAAAACGTGTCAAAGGGTGACTCGTTCAGCCAATGGGTCAGGCGCCGGCGGATGGACGACTCGGCATAGTCACGGAAGTCGTAGCCGTACACATCATGCAGGCCTTCCAGCAAGAGGCGAATTTCCACGCTTGTGACGTCATCGACCATGGTGCTCTGCCTAGTTCCGCTGGAACAGCCAGACGCGGATCAGCGACATCAGCTTGTCCACATCAATCGGCTTGGAAATGTAGTCGCTGGCACCTGCAGCCAAGCATTTCTCGTGGTCCCCCTTCAGCGCCTTGGCGGTCATGGCGATGACCGGCAAACCCGCGTGGCGCGGGTTCTTGCGGATCTCGCGCATGGCGGCGTAGCCATCCATCTCCGGCATCATGATGTCCATCAACACGATGCCAATGTCGGGGTGTTCCTCCAGCCGCTCCAGGGCTTCCATCCCGTTTTCCGCTTCGATCACGGTCAGGTTCTTCTCGGCCAGCACGCTGCTCAATGAAAACACGTTGCGCATGTCGTCATCCACCAGCAGGACCTTGCGGCCATCGAGCATGGCCTCCTTGTCCAGCGCGGTGCGGATCATGCGTTGCTTGCTGGGGTGCAGGTTGCTCTCCACCAGGTGCAGGAACAGCATCACTTCGTTGAGCAGGCGCTCCGGACTCTTGACGCCCTTGATGATGATGCTCTCGGCAAAGCGCCGCAGCTTGCGTTCATCGTCATGGCTCAGATCGCGCCCGGAATGGATGATGACCGGCGTGCGCCGTGCGTGGTCCATGGACTGGATGTGCTCCAGCAGCTCAAAACCCGACATGTCGGCCAGCCCCAGATCCAGCACCATGCAGTCAAAGGCATTGGCCTGGAGTTGGGCCAGCGCCTGGGCACCGCTGCCGGCCACCGTGATCTCCACGCCCTGCTCTTCCAGCAAGGCCACCATGCTCCTGGCCTCGTCCGCATTGTCCTCAACAATCAGCAAGCGCTTCATGGAATGGGCCAAAGCGTTTTCAATGGATTGCAGTACTTCCTGCAGGCTCTCGGCGCCAACCGGCTTGGTGACGAAGCCAATGGCCCCCATGGTCATGGCCTTCTGGCGATCCTCCAGACAGGTGACAAAGTGCACCGGGATGTGGCGGGTCCTGGGGTTGTCCTTGAGATGGCGCATCACGCCCCAGCCGTCCAGCCCGGGCAACATCACATCCAGAAGAATGGCACTGGGCAGGTGGCGCTCCGCCAGCCCCAGTCCCTGCTGGCCGTCTCCTGCGGTCAGCACGTCAAAGCCGCGCTCCCGAATCATGTCCTGCAGGATGCGCGAGAAGTGCGGATCGTCTTCGATCACCAGAATGCACTTCTCCGCAACGGCACCCGCCACATCCATCTCCGCAAGCCGCTCCGGGACAGAGGCCTGCAGGGCGATGGTGCTCTGATGCTGCGGCTGGGGTTGCTCCGGCACACCTGGCGCCATCTGCAGCGGCAAGAACAGGGTGAAAACGCTGCCACGCCCTTCTTCGCTGACCAGGCGAATATCGCCCTGCATCCCACGGGCCAACTGCAACGAGATAGACAGCCCCAAACCGGTACCACCGTACTTGCGGCTGATGGAACCGTCGGCCTGGTGAAACGCCTGGAAAACTGTCTCCCGTTTGTTCGCAGCAATACCGATGCCAGTGTCACTCACCGCAAAGGCCAGGGCTGGTACACCCAATGG
>JAVBYK010000387.1 GCA_030824095.1 bacterium | reverse complement strand
CAGCCACCGCCGAGCGCCTTGTACAGGCGCACATAGTCGGCACTCAGGCTGGCACGGGTGGCCTGCACGCTGTCCTGGGTGGAAAGCAGGGTGCGCTGGGTGTCCAGCACGGTACGGAAGTCAATCAGCCCACTGGCATAACGCTGGCGGGCCAGCAGATCGGCGTTGCCCGCCGCCTCGGAAGCGGTCTGCAGGCGCTTGAGCCGCTCCTGGTTGCCCTGCAACGAGACCAGCGCATCTTCAACTTCCTTGAGCGCGGTGAGGACCGTGGCCTGGTAGGCCACGCGTGTCTGCTCCAGGGCCGCTTCCTGCGCACGCACCTGGGCGCGCGCCGCACCGCCATCAAACAGCGGTACCGAAATGCCCGCTAGCAGGGACCCCACGGTAGACGCTCCGTTGCTCAGGGCACCCAGTGTTAGGGCCCGCAGGCCTATGGAGCCAGAGATCTGGAAGCTGGGGTAGCGTGCCGCATCGGCCTGCGAAACACGCGCCATTGCGCCCTGCACGCGGTATTCGGCGGCGCGCACATCGGGGCGCTGGCGCAGCGTTTTCGCCGGTATGTCCAGCGCCAGGGTTTCGGGGGCCAGGGGGATGGAAGCCTGGGCCGCGGCACCCGCCGCCAGCTGTGTGTCCAGCGCACCGGGTGCCTGGCCGGTCAGCACGGCCAGGCTGCTCAGGTCCTGGGCCACGCTGCTGGCCAGTGCGGGGATTTGCGCGGCGGTCTGCTCACTGGCGGCTATGGCCTGCTCCACATCCAGGGAGGAGGCCAGCCCGGCCTGCGCGCGCCAGCGGGCAATCTGCAGCGTCTCCATCTGCGCAGCGAGATTGTTGCGGGCAATCGCCAGGCGGGCCTGCAGCCCGCGCAGATCGATATAGGTCACGGCCACTTCAGCGGCCATCGACACCTGCACCTGGGCCAGGCTGGACTCTGCCGCCTGCGCGTCGGCTTGTGCTGCGCCCACGGCACTGCGCTGGCCGCCAAACACATCGGGCTCCCAGCCCGCATCAAACCCCAGTTGGAAGGTGTCGGTCGCATCGTTGCTGCCGGATTTGCTGCGCTGTGCCGATGCCGACCCGTTGACCGAAGGCCCCAGACCGGCCGCCTTGCCGTCGCGCAATGCGCGTGCCTGCTGCAACGCAGCCTTGGCAGTGCGCACATCGGTATTGGTCTGCAGGGCTTGCAGCACCAGTTGGGTCAGTAGCGGATCGTTGAACCCCTGCCACCACTGCGCCAGCGCCTGGCGCGAGGCTTCTGTTGGAACTGCAGCGTTGCCCGCTGCGCGCCACTGGGCAGGAACCGGCGTTTCGGGCAGATCCGCTGTCGTAATGTCAGGTGCCGCACAAGCGCCAAGCACCGCTGCCAGCGCCGCTGCCAGCGCAGCGCGACCGACCGGGGTCACTGGCCAGGAGGAGAAGTCCGGATTCTTGGGAGTCATCCGGTGACCTTGCTGAGAGATTTCACAGTTCTATTGTGGAGTGCTCACATGTCCCTGGTATTGCGGCATGTTAAACCTTGTAAAGTCGGGCCGCATGGGGAAACCCACGACCCAACCGACTGTGCGGCAAGACCCAACGGGTGTCCGTAACTTGCCGCACAGACACCTCTTGAGACACACATGCACCATTTGCTCACCAACCCGGGATTCCAGCCGTGATGCCATCCGTCCCCCGCCATACCCGTTGGCTCAGCCAGGCGATTGACCTGATCGAGGCCGACTACCAGCGCAGCGCCGATACCCACCTGATTCCCTTGCCCCTGCCCGGTTTTGCGCGCCACGGCATTGACCTGTATCTGAAGGACGAGTCCACCCATCCCACCGGCAGCCTCAAGCACCGGTTGGCGCGCTCGCTGTTTCTGTACGCGCTGTGCAATGGCTGGGTGCGGGAGGGTTCGACCATTGTGGAAGCGTCCAGTGGTTCGACGGCCGTCAGCGAGGCCTACTTTGCCCGCCTGCTGGGTCTGCCCTTCATCGCCGTGATGACGCGCAGCACCTCACCGGAAAAGATTGCCCAGATCGCGTTTTACGGCGGCCGCTGCCACTTGGTGGACAGTGCCGCCGAGGTCTATGAACAGGCCCAGGCACTGGCGCGGCAGACCGGCGGTCACTACATGGACCAGTTCACCTTTGCCGAGCGCGCCACCGACTGGCGTGGCAACAACAACATCGCCCAGAGCATGTTCAACCAGATGGCACGCGAACGCCATCCTATCCCCCGCTGGGTCGTGGTGGGCGCCGGCACCGGCGGCACCAGTGCCACCATTGGCCGCTATATCCGCTACCAGCGTCACGCCACCCAGGTCTGTGTGCCCGACCCCACCGGTTCGGTGTTCGGCGCCTACCACCGCAGTGGTGATGCATCCATCACCGGTGAAGGTTCGCGCATCGAGGGCATTGGCCGGCCCCGGGTGGAGGCCAGCTTCATCCGCACGCTGGTGGACCGCATGCTGGAGGTTCCCAATGTGGATTCAGTTGCGGCCATGCGGGCCTTGTCGCAATTGCTGGGACGCAAGGTCGGACCGTCCACCGGAACCAATTTCATCGGCATGCTGACACTGGCGCAGGAGATGCTGCAGGCCGGCGAACAGGGCTCCATCCTGTCACTGCTGTGTGACGCGGGAGAACGCTATCTGCCCAACTACCACTGTGCAGAGTGGGTCAGCAGCCAATTGGGAGACTGTTCTGCCGCCGAACAGCGGGTGGCGCAGACCATGGCGCTCGGGCGATTGGCATGAGCCCTGGGGCCATGCTCGGACGGCGCGCAGCACTGGGTCTGGGTGCATCCCTGGCGCTGGGGCAGCCGGTGTGGGGGGCGGCAACGCCTCCAATCGTATTCCCGCGCGACGCAGGAGCCCATCCTGACTTTGCGACCGAGTGGTGGTACGTCACAGGCTGTGCCGCCGTGGCGGGCGACGCAGCAGCCTTTGGTTTTCAGCTCACTTTTTTTCGCAGCCGTGTGGCCAAGGCCCAAGGCATGCAATCGGGTCTGGCGGCCCGGCAACTGGTCTTTGCCCATGCAGCCCTCACCGACGTCAAGGGGCGCAAGCTGTGGCATGACCAACGCATGGCACGCTGGTCGGGTGATGCGCCTGGCCAAAACCCTGCGGACACGGCATCGGCCAGCACCCAGGACACCGGCATCCGCCTGCGCGACTGGACCCTGGAGCACCGTGGCAGTGGCCTGGAGGCACGCTTGCGCTGCACCGACTTTGCCCTGTCACTCAGCATGACTCCCAGCCAGCCGGTGCTGTTGCAAGGAGACCAGGGTCTCTCCCGCAAGGGGCCCGAGGCCAGCCAAACCAGCTACTACTACAGCCTGCCCCACTTGCAGGTGCGCGGCGAGCTGGAGTTGCGTGGCAAACGGCATGCCGTGGAAGCCGGCAGCACGGCGTGGCTGGACCACGAGTGGAGCCAGGAGATGCTGCATCCTGATGCGGTGGGCTGGGACTGGATCGGCATCAACCTGTTTGACGGCAGTGCTCTGACCGCATTTCGCCTGCGCAACAAGAAAGGGACCGCGCTGTGGGATGGGGGCTCGTTTCGCGCTGCGGACAAGCTCTTCAGCTTCCACCGCGGCGAGGTGATTTTCCAACCCCTGCGCGCCTGGAAGAGCCCGCTGAGTCAGGCCAGCTATCCGGTGGAGTGGCTGGTGCGTACACCAGCCGACTTCTACACCGTACGCGCCCTGGTGGACAACCAGGAGATGGACAGCCGCGCCTCCACAGGTGCCATCTACTGGGAGGGTCTGTGCGAAGTGCTGGACAGCAACCAGCGCCTGGTGGGACGCGGCTACCTGGAGATGACCGGGTACGCCGCGCCTATCCGGCTGTGATCAGAAGTCCATCACCAGCGACAGATTGACGTGGCGTCCTGGCTGGGTGTAGGCATCGGCCTGGGTGATGGCATTGGCGGTGGTCAGCCCCTGCACGTCGGACCAGAGCCAGTATTTGGCATTGGTCAGATTGACGATGCCGGCGGTGAATCGCAGATCCTTGCGGATGCGCCACTGGCCGGTCACATCCAGGGTCGTCGCAGCTGGCACGGCCGTGAACTGGGTGCTGCCGGCGCGAACGCCGGCGGTGGCGTCCACGTCGCTCGCGTCCTTGGCCGCGTGGTAGCGCACGTCCGCGCGCAACGACCAGGCTGCCGCCTCATAGTTAAGACCCACGGTGAAAGCCGCAGGGTCAATGGAGTTCAGGGGCAGGCCGGTGCCGTTGTCCTGGCCCTTGGCCATGCCGTAGGCAAACGGTGTGCTCAACTTGCCATTGCCCACCTGGCCCCAATCCATATTGCCCTTGAATTCGAATCCCCAGATGGTGGCGTTGTCCACATTGACCGTCTGGAACACATTGGGATTGGCCACCGTGTTGGCGCCGCCCAGGAACTTCTTGTCCACAATCAGCTGGCGGTAGTCGCCAGTAAAGGCAGCCACATCCAGGCTCAGGCGCTGCAGGCGGGTGCGCACACCCAGCTCGATGTTCTTGCTGGTCTCGGGCTTCAGGTCCGGGTTGGGCAGCAAGCGGGCATTGACACCGGGCGACGGGTCGATAAAGCCATTCAACTGCGCCGCATTGGGGGCACGAAAGCCACTGGTGTAGTTGCCATAAACGGCCCACTCGGGCGACACGCGGTACAGGGCTCCGAGCTTGGGCGATGTGTTGTAGCCGGAGATCGACACACCCGGCACGGTTGCCGGGGGGGCATAGCCGTCCTGGCTGATGACATCGACCGCAAAGCGCTCCAACCGCACACCTGGCGTGATGCTCCAGCGGTCATTGCCGATTTCGCTTTGCGCGTACAGGGCCGCACTGCTGTCACGTGCATCGGGGAAGTATTTCTTGGGAACGTAGGCAGCCAATGGAGCGGGGTCCGAACCGCCGAACCAGCTGGTGACAGCAGTACTGGACAGATCCAGACCGTAGGTAATCTTTTGCCCCCACTGATCCGAGATGGCAAGGGACTTGCTGGCTTGCACATTGGCCTGCCAGATATGCTCGTTGTAGCTGGTGTCGCGGACGCGAACGCCAGCGTCGTTGCGAATGGTGCGGCCGTTGTCCTGGGCGTCCGTGTTCTGCAGGCTCACCAGGGTCTGCAACTGATCCGCCCAGGCGGACGCCATCACGTAACGGGCGTCCCAGGTGAGGCGATCGCGGCGCGACGTGTTGTAGTCATTCTCCCC
>JAVBYK010000239.1 GCA_030824095.1 bacterium | reverse complement strand
CGGGCGCTGAGGTCGTGGTTGCCTTGGGCAATCTCCGCGCTGGCGGTGGCGACACCCTCGGCGCCCTTGCGCACGTTGGTCACAATGGATTTCAGGGTGCCCAGCATGTCGTCCAATGCACTGGCCAGACTGCTCTTGTCGTTGTTTCCATGCGTGAACGTGTGGGAAAGATCACCGCCTGCAATGCGGTGTGCCAGGGCGGTTGCATCGGACAGCTCCATGCCCAGTTGCCCGGTGATGCTCTTGGTCACGGTCAAGGTAAGAACGACCAGCAAGAGTCCACCCAACAGGATGGAAGCAGCCATCATCACCCGAGCCGACTTGGCGGCGCTGTCGAACTCCGCATCAAGGGCTTTCGCATCGGCCTCCAGTGAGGTAGCCAGCTTGTTGAACGCCTCGTCGAATTTGTCAATCTGCCCATCAATGGCGTCATCGACTCCAGCAATTTCACTGCGCAGCGGATCCTTCTTGGACAGCACCAAGAACTGCTCGCTGTAGAGCTTGCGAATCTCCTGTATGGCGGCAGCACCCGCCTGCACGGTGCCTTTCTTGTCGCTGGTGTCGGCAGCGGCGTTGGCGAACGCGATGGCTTCGTCAATTTCCTTGTTGATCTCAGCCCACTTCTTCGCTGACTCGTCAAACTCCTGGTTGATGAAGGTGTCTGCCACCACGCGGTAGGCTTGCGCCCCCAGGTTGGCATCGTGCTTGACTTGACCGGCCGCTTGACTCTTTTGCACCCCGAGATCCTGCAACTCTGCAAGACGGCTCAGAGACATCCAATTGATGCCGGCCAGGATCAGCATGATCAGTGCCGCGATACCCACAATGGAAAACAACCGGCTGGAGACCTTGAATCTTTTCATGGCATTGAACAGAGTTAAAAAAAGGCAAGTTAAGGCGCACGGGCCGGGTCGTTTGAGAATACCCGATCCAACGATCGCTGCGGTCGCGATGCCATGGCGATCCGGGCTGGAGTGGGCGAACTGCAACACAGACTCCCGCGCTACGCTGCTATATTGGGCCGCTACTGCAAGGAAGGACTCTGCATGCGTGCAATTGGCAACGTTTTCTGGTTTGTGTTCGGGGGTTTTCTGATGGGCCTTGGCTGGTGGCTGGCGGGGCTGATTTGCGCCATCACCATCATCGGCCTGCCCTGGGCCAAGGCCTGCTTTGTGATTGGCCAGTTTGCCTTTTTCCCCTTTGGCAAGGAGGCGGTGAACCGCGCGGTAGTCAATGGCACCGACGACATTGGCACCGGGGTGCTGGGCACGCTGGGCAATGTTATCTGGTTCATTGTTGCCGGCTTCTGGCTGGCGTTGGGCCACATCGTGTCGGCCCTGTGCTGCTTTGTCACCATCATCGGCATTCCGTTTGGTCTGCAGCACCTCAAGCTGGCCGCTCTGACGCTGGCCCCGGTGGGCAAGACCATTGTGTCCAGGGATGCCGCACTGCGCCGCAATTGACAGAAATTCACATGCCGCCCGATACCATTCCCGCCGCCCGCCACGAGGACAGACACAGCCATATCGGCATCCGGGTGCAGTGCCGGATTGATGGGCAATGGGAGCGCGTGGAGGCATTGGGCTGGAATGAGGAGGGGTTCAGCTTTCACTGCCTGCCGGCATTGGCGGGGCCTGACCTGGAGTTCAAGCGGGGTCTCACGCGCTTTGATGGCACCATCATCTGGCAGTCCGTCAACACCAGCGACCAGGCCCAGTTGGAAGCCCTGGTCAACGAACTGATCTTCAAGCGCGCCCAGCAGGCGATTGACCGCCCGGACCTCCACCTGCGCCTGCTCAAGTTGATGCGAGTGTCGGGCATGGTGTCCGAAAAACTGCAGGTGCTTGCCTCGCTGGGCTTGTCCCTGTCGGACGAGAAGATGGCCGAGTTGATGGACCGCCGCAGGCTGGAGCAGCCCATGAATCACTACGGTGTGCGGGTGCAGTCGCCGGCGTGGCGCGAGATTGTGAAGAGTGCGCTCAGTGTGACTTCGGTCATCACGTCACTGGAAAAGTGGTCGGACGCGATGGCCCGCAAATAGCGCAGTCCGTCAGCGCACTTCAAGGGGTGTCAGGTCCGGTCGGCCCAGCTCGGGTCCGGCTGCCAGGATGCGACCCAGGCCGGCAGATCACGGGCCGGCATGGGGCGGGCAATCCCATAGCCCTGTGCCAGATCACAACCCAGGCGCATGAGGGCTGCGCCGTGGGCTGGGGTCTCCACCCCCTCGGCAATCACATGGCGCCTGAACGCGCTGGCCAGGCCGATGACGCCTTCCAGGATGGCCAGGTCATCGCCGTCGTCGAGCATGTCCCGCACAAAGCTCTGGTCAATCTTGAGGGTGTCCACCCGCAGGCGTTTGAGGTAGGTCAGCGACGAGTACCCGGTTCCAAAATCATCCAGGGCAAATGTCACGCCCATTTCCGCGCACGACTCGATCAATTGGGACACCTGGGAAATGTCTTCCAGCGCGCTGGTCTCCAGAATTTCCAGTTGCAGACTCGACGGATCAACGCCCTGGTGCCCCGCGAGAATCTCTTTCAGGCGATCCAGAAAGTCGCTTTGCTGCAGTTGGCGCGCCCCCACGTTGACGCTGACGGGCAGGTCCAGGCCGCTGGCGTGCCAGCTCTCCATTTGCGAGAGTGCTGAATCGATCACCCATTCGCCCAGGGTAACGGCCAGCGGGTGGTTTTCGATGACGGGCAGGAAGGTGTCCGGCGTCAGCAGACCGCGTTCGGGATGCTGCCAGCGGATCAGGGCCTCGGCCCCGGTCACCCTGCCGGTGCGCATGTTGACCTTGGGCTGGTAGTGCAGAACGAACTCCTGCTGGCTCAGGGCCAGGCGGATGCGCTCCACACTTTCATGGTGCACGCGCAGGCTGTTGTCCTGCAAGGGGTCGAACACGTGGTAGCGGTTCTTGCCGGCCACCTTGGCCTGGTACATGGCGTGGTCGGCCTGGCGCAGCAGTTGGTCGGCATCGATGTCGCTGGCCTGCGGGTAAAAGGTGACGCCCAGGCTGGCCGACACGTTCAGTGTCAGCTCACCGATCTGCACCGGCTGTGCCACCGCCGTCAGGATGCGCCGCAGCATGGGCGCTCCGCTGGGTAGATCCTCCAGGTCGATCAGCACCGCAACAAACTCATCGCCGCCCAGGCGGGCCAGGGTGTCGCCGTCGCGCAGGCACAGTTTCATGGCGCGGGCCAGTTCGATCAGCAACTGGTCTCCGACCTGGTGCCCGTGCCGGTCGTTGATCAGCTTGAATCCGTCCAGGTCCAGGTAGGCCACCGCCAGGCGTTTCTTGCGGCGCTGCGCCTGGTTGAGGGCCAGTTGCAGCCGGTCTGCCAGCAGCACCCGGTTGGGCAGATTGGTCAGGGCATCGTAGTGGGCGATGTGTTCAAGTTGCCCCTGGTGCGCCTTTTGGGCGGTGATGTCGGAGAACAGTGCCACATAGTTCTGGATGGCGCCCACCGCATCGCGCACCGCGCTCATGGTCAGCGTCACCGGATAGACCTCGCCGTTCTTGCGGCGGTTCCAGATCTCTCCATACCAGTGGCCCTTCTGCGCCAGCTCCTTCCAAAGCAGTGTGTAGAACTCCGGGCTCTGCCGGTCCGAGCGCAGCAGGCGGGGGTTTTGACCCACGACTTCCTCCCGCTGGTAGCCGGTGATGTCGGCGAACATGTCGTTCACATCGAGGATGGTCCCGGCCGCATCGGTGATCATGATGCCTTCGCGCGCATGCGAGAACACGCTGGCCGCCAGTTTGAGCTTGTCGTCGGCGATTTTCCGCTCGGTGATGTCACGGGTGACAGACAGCAGGCAGTCCGCGCCCTGGATGCGCATGAGGTGGGCCGACATCAACCCCGAGATGACCCTGCCGTCTTTTCCCTGAAATTTGGCTTCCAGGTTCTCGTAGTAGCCGTCGCGCCGCAGTGCGTCCACCAGATGCTGGCGGTCCGCGGGGTCGGCCCAGACCTTGAGTTCCAGCGCCGTCTTGCCGATGACTTCTTCGCGCGTCCATCCGGTCAGCCGCAAAAAGCCTTCGTTGACGTCGATGTAGCAGCCATCGGACAGGCGTGTGATGTTGATGGCGTCGGGGCTGGTCACAAAGGCGGTGCGGTAGCGCTCTTCGCTTTCCCGCAGCGCCGTATCGGCCAGTTGGTGGTCGGTGATGTCGGAAAAACTGCCCAGCGCCGAGGGCTTGCCCTCCCAGTCGATGGTGCTGACATGCATGTTCCACTGGCGGATGGCGCCATCCTTGCGCACCATTCCGACGAGGTAGGTGGACGGCACGGCTTCGCCCTGCATGCGCCGCTGGTGGATGTTGGCGATGCGTTGCCGGTCTGCGTCACAGATCAGCGGCAGGAATTCCCGATTCAGAAGTTCGTCCGGCGCAAATCCGATCATCTGGCAGGAGGCGTTGTTGACGTACTTGATCAGCCCATCCTGCGTGATGATGATCCCCAGCGGCAGATTCTCAGCAAAACTGCGGTAGCGGCTTTCGGAGGCCCTGAGGGCCTGTTCCATCTGCTTGCGTTCCGTCACGTCAATGGCAAACACCACCACGGCATAGACGTGCTGGTTCTCGTCCTTGACGGGGTAGTAATTGGTCCAGATGACCCGTCCGGTGCGGGTGTCTTCGGTTTGCCTGGCTATCCCGCCTTGGACCATCTCATTGAACTGGTGACGCCGTTCCAAGGCAACTTCGGGCGGAAGCAGGTCAAACACCTGCTTGCCGACCATGTCTGCCACGCATAAACCCAGGCGCGACGCAGCCGTCTCGTTGACGACCAGGACAATCC
This sequence comes from bacterium, assembly GCA_030824095.1. Lineage (GTDB taxonomy): Bacteria > Pseudomonadota > Gammaproteobacteria > Burkholderiales > Burkholderiaceae_C > Allorhodoferax. The sequence continues at coordinate 382 of JAVBYK010000239.1, read as the reverse complement.
CCTGAGGATCCAGCAAAAGAACGCTCTCCGTGGTGGCGTTCAGGATCGCTTCAAGGTAATTTGCGTACTTCATCCAGTGACCGCTTTCGCTGGGAGTTGTCGGGGCAATATTACACCCGCGCGCGGTGCCGCTTTCTTCGCTCCGTGGACCGGCATGCCGGCGTGCCGTCCCTGAGCTATTGGTGGGTAAATTCGGCCTTAGCCCTCGTAGAATATGGTTTTGTAGCTATCAAATAGATAGCACTCTATTCGGGTTCATGCGGTTGTCCGGGTCCAGCGCGTGCTTGATGGCGCGCATCATGCCCAGTGCCACCGGTGACTTGTGTTGCACCAGCTTGTCGCGCTTGAGGCTGCCCACGCCGTGCTCGGCGGAGATGGAGCC
>JAVBYK010000389.1 GCA_030824095.1 bacterium | reverse complement strand
CGGGCAGCACCTGTACCGCAGCAAATGCGGGTACTGGCTATTCAGGCCTGGCGACTACAGCCAATAAGCCCTGGCTGCGATACGAATGGATCAAGCCTGCCGGGGAGGTGGATCCGAAGGCCAGCGCCACGTTTGGCGCCTTCAGGAGCCCCCTCATTTACCGCCGCGAGAACTATTGATGCGAATTGCCAGTCATTTTGTTGGACAATGATCAAAAGCCTGTAAATCTTTGGCGCGCGCGCGCCATCAGCTATTAAAATGAGAGCAGACTATCTCTATTCCAATCCGTCCATGATCCAAGCCCAGATACCAGGCAACCAGCAGTTCCTGCAGGAGCGCGCTTAAGCATGCGCTGGCCGTGGAAAAGCAAAGCCTCGTCTGACCAGTTCATCGCATCCTGGTCGGCGAACACGTTTGCGTATCTGCGCGCACGCATCAATGCCGATGGTTTCTACGTGATCCAGCAAATGGGAGTGGAGCGCCAGGGCGAAGACAACATGGAAGACTTCGTGCGCCGCCTGCAGGGGCTGGGGCTCAAAGGGCTGGTTGCGCGCGTGATGCTGCGCCCCGAACAATACCAGCTGCTGCAGATTGATACACCACTGGTCTCTCCCGAGGAATTGCGCTCCGCTGCGCGCTACCAGATTCGGGACATGGTCAATGTCCATATTGATGACATCACCTTGGATGTTATGCAAGTTGGCGATGGCCAGCAAAAAGGCCCCCAGCACATGTTTGTGGTGGCCGCCAACAACCAGGTGGTGCGTGAAGTCCTGGACTTGGGGGATGCTCTGCACTGGACCGTGCCCGTGATCGACATTCAGGAGACCGCCCAGCGCAACTTGCAGAGTGCCCTGGCCAAGCAGGAAGGTCGGCTGGATCGTGCCGATGCGACGCTGCTGATTTCCGATGATCGTCAGGCGGTTCTGACCATCAGCGCCAATGAGGAACTCTTCTTTACCCGCCGGCTGGATTTGCCGCAGGGTTTTCTGTCCATGTCCTGGGGTGCCGGTGCGGATGCTGACGCTAGCCCCGCCCCAGATGCCTTTACGCCAGTGGACGAGTATGTGCCCGACTATGCCGTCGGCGGCGTTTCGCAGGGGGCCGACTACTCTGCCGGCGCTGTTGACCATGGTGATACGGACCGTGTTCAGCGGTTTGTGGTCGAAGTGCAGCGCTCGCTGGATTTGTGGGACCGCACCTGGTCCAGCATGCCCCTGAGCGGTTTGCGTGTCTATGCTGGCGAGCGCTCGGCAGAATTGGCCTCCTGGTTGGGCCGTGAAATGGGACAAACGGTTTCAGCCATGGACCTGCAAGCCCAGTTTCCTGGGCTGCAGGAGGTGCCGGTGGCTGACCAGTTGTACTGCCTGCCGCTACTGGGCGTGCTGTTGCGCACCGAAACCCGCAAGCTCTGAGCGCGTCCACCACCATGCCCCAGCAAATCAATCTTTGTACGCCGATCCTGCTAACGCAAAAGCGTTACTTCTCCGCGCACACCATGGTGGTTGCACTGGGTGTTTTTCTGCTGTTGGGCGGGATCCTGGCGGGCGTGTGGGTCTGGAACCTGGACAAGAGCACCGAGTCGTTCCGCCAGACGAACCTGGCTCAGGCGCGCGACGTGGAGACCTTGAAGGCCGCCATTGAGCGCAGCAAGGCCAGTGCCGCCCCGGTGGACCCGGCTCTGCTGGCGCAGTTGCAGGCACGGCGCAACACCCTGGCCCAGCGCGAGAAATTGCGCGAGGCACTGAAGGAAGGCTTGTTCCGCCCGGGCTGGGGCCATTCGGACCGCCTGACCTGGGTGGCGCGCAGCATTCCTGCTCCGGTGTGGGTCACCGAAGTCAAGATGGACGGTACCCGGTTCGAAGTCACCGGCTACACGCTGGAGCCGTCCGCACTGAATGAGTGGGTGGACCAACTGGCCGTTAGTCCCCTGATGCAGGGCTTGAAGCTGTCCACCGTGCGGGTGGAAAGTGCCACCCTGTCCAAGACGGCGACGGCGCGCGCGCCAGCCCCTGTGGGATCCAGCCCGGTGGCCGCGGCGCGACCGGTCTGGTCATTCAATCTGGTCAGCATCGAGCCGGCGCCACAGGCCGCCCTGGCCGCCGCCAGTGCACCGGGGAGCAAACCATGAAGCAACGCTGGCAGCAACTGGTCACGCGCATTGATGCGTTGAACCTGCGCGAGCGGGTATTCCTGTTTCTGGCCATTATTGTCTGCACGCTGGCGCTGGCCGATACGCTGTGGCTGTCGCCGGCCCAGATGGCGAATACCCAGGCAAAGCAGCGGTTTGCCGCGCAGGCTGTGGAGCTCAATCGCCTGCGCGCCGAACTCCAGGGCGCCGCCCAACCGGTGGATGCCAGCAAGGTGGTGCGCGACGAAATCGCCGAGATTGGCCAACGCCTGGATGTGGTCAACGAGGACATCCGGGCAGTGGCTCCGCTGGCCGAGGGTGGCCCGGCCATTGAACAGGCGCTGGTGCAGTTCCTGCGCCGCCAGGATGGCCTGACCCTGCTGAGCACCGGTACCCTCAAGCACGATTCGCCAGTTGCGACACCTGCCGCAGCGGCAGGCGCCAATGCGCCGGTCCTGTCCCGGCGTGGGCTGGAATTGAGCGTATCGGGCTCCTATGCCGAGCTGGTGCGTTACGTCGCAACATTGGAAACCGCCTTGCCCACCTTGCGCTGGGGTCCCTTGCAATTGAAGGCTACCAAGCAGCCGCCGGAACTGACTCTGCAGGTCTTTGTAGTGGGAGTCCCTCCATGATGTTGCCCATTCGTTCTGTCCGCACACAGATTCTGGCTTGTGCCCTGTTGTCGTGTGTGCTGCCTCTGGCCGCCCAGGAAGGGCGCGACCCTACCATAGCGCCTGGCGAGTCTGCAGCAGTGGGGCCCTCTCCGGTGGGCGAGGAGGGCATGACCGTGCTGGTGCGTGATGGAAAGTCCTATCTCGTCGTCGGCACACGTCTGTATGCCGTGGGCGACAAGGTCGGCATGATGCGGGTTGACCGCATCACTGAATCCGAGGTCTGGCTACACGATGGTCGTGCGCAGATCAAGGTCCCGCGCTTTGCCGGTATTGAACGCAAGGTGGTCCATGCCAAGCCCGCGTGTGCCTCCGGGGCTGGCGCGCCCAATTCCCCAGTCCTTGCACCCAATTCGCATCCCGTCGCCACGCCGTGCGAAGATACCCAACCGTGAATGCACGCAGATGACTACCAAAGCAGCCACCATGATCGAACCGACTTCAACATTCCCCTTGGGTGCGACGGCGTCCGCGCGACAGTGGGCGGTGACCGGTGTCTGCTTTGTTTTGGGTGCCAGTTTGCTGGTGGGCTGTTCCGCGGACCGGCCGCTGCGCACGCCCGACGTAACCGAGACTGTGCGCGCCGAGCTGGCTGCACCCGTTGTCAAACCCACGGTGGCGGTGCCCACCCGGGTCAGCGACGCGCTGGCCGAACCGGCGCCCAAGGCCATGCCGGTCGCAGCCGAGCCGCGGCTGGACTTGCTGGTCAACAATGCGCAGGCGCGCGAGGTCTTCCTGGCCATTGTGGCTGACACCCGCTACAGCATGCTGATGCACCCGGATGTGTCGGGCACCCTGTCGGTGACCCTGCGCGGTGTGACGGTGACCGAGGCACTGGAAGCCATTCGCGACGTGTATGGCTACGATTTCAAGATTGAGGGGCGCCGCATCACCGTGTATGCCCCCACGCTGCAGACCCGGGTGTTCACCATCAACTACCCCCACTCCCTGCGCGTGGGTACCAGCGAGCTGCGGGTGTCGTCGGGCTCCTCCGGCATGAACAGCAACAGTGGTGGCAGCGGCAACGCAGCCGGTGGCAACAATGCAGCCAATGGCGCCTCGGGAGGCGGCGGCACTGGCCAGCAAATCGAGAACAGCCGCATTTCCACCAGTTCACGGACCGATTTCTGGGCCGAACTGTCGGACGCGGTCAAGGGCATGCTCGGTGGCGGTGCCGGGCGCAATGTCATCGTCAGCCCGCAGGCCGGCATCATGGCCGTGCGCGCCATGCCCGATGAGCTGCGCCAGGTGGCCCAGTTCCTGAAGGCCGCACAGATTGCCGTGGAGCGCCAGGTCATGCTGGAGGCCAAGATTGTGGAAGTGGAGCTGCGCGACGGCTACCAGAGCGGCATCGACTGGTCGGCGCTGCGCAATGCCGGTCGCCACACCGGCGTGATTGGCACGGTGGGCGGTGGCACCGCCAACAATGTGCTGATCAACGGCGTGACGACCAACGTGCCGGGCTTTCCTGCAGGCGCCAGCGCGCTGGCCGACACGCAATCGCTGCCGGTTGGCACCGGTGGCCTCTTCGGTCTGGCGCTGGCCACCGATGGCTTCCAGGCGGTGCTCGGCTTTTTGGAGACGCGTGGCGACATCCAGATCCTGAGCAGTCCGCGCATTGCGACGCTGAACAACCAGAAGGCGCTGCTGAAGGTCGGCACCGACGATTTCTATGTGACCAATGTGTCTGGCGGTACGGCTGCCACCTCTTCCACATCGACGACCAGCTCGACGGCACCCACGCTGCCCACGGTCACGCTGACCCAGTTCTTCTCCGGCATTGCGCTGGACGTCACCCCGCAGATTGACGACGGCAACAACATCACGCTGCACGTGCGGCCTTCGGTGACCAATGTCACCGAGAAGACCAAGCAGATCGACCTGGGCACCATCGGCAACTACAAGCTGCCACTGGCTTCCAGCTCGGTCAACGAGTCCGACACCATGGTGCGCATCCAGGACGGCAACATCGTCGCCATTGGCGGCCTGATGCAACTGGAGTCCAACCGCCGCTCGTCCGGTCTGCCCGGCACCACGGACGTGCCCTTCTGGTCGTCCATCCTGGGCAACAAGGCCAATTCGGGCCGCAAGAAGGAACTGGTGGTGCTGATCAAGCCCACCATCATCCGCAATGCCGACGATTGGGAGGCTCAGACCCGCCGCACCCGCGAAGCCCTGGACGACATGAGTGCCAGCCGGGCCCGCGTGATCCGCATGGACGGCAGTGTCTACAACGTGGAACCGGCGGGGCCGGCGCGCTGATGTACCTGGGGCATTTTTCGCTGCGGGAAGCCCCCTTTTCGATCACGCCCGACTCGGCGTTCTTCTACCCCCACGAGGGTGCCCAGGCCGCGCTCAACACCCTGCTGGTGGCGCTGCGCAGTGGTGA
>JAVBYK010000293.1 GCA_030824095.1 bacterium | reverse complement strand
GCGTCTTCCGTTGGCGGCTCGCCGGGGCGCATCATGCGGTAGATCGCAACGCGGGCAGCAAACTCGTCCACCGTTTCATCGGTACGCAGGGTTTGCGAGATGTAGGCACCCTGGTCGAGTTCGTTGGTGTAAATGCAAGGCAGGTCCTGAATGCCGGCCTGACGCAGCTTCTTCAACAGGGCTTCCGTCAGCTCTTCATTGGCCTTGGCCACGATTTCGCCGGTGTCCTCGTCAATGACGTTGCGGGCCACGACACGACCGATCAGGAAGTCTTCCGGCACACTGATATGCGTGGTTGCCGACTGCTCCAGTTCACGGGTGTGGCGGGCGGTGACGCGCTTGTCCTTGGCGACCACGACCTTGCCACTCTTGTCGGTGATGTCAAAACGGGCGACTTCGCCACGCAGACGTTCAGCCACAAACTCCATCTGGGCGCCGCTGTCCATCAGACGGAAATTGTCGTTGACGAAGAAGTTGGCCAGAATGGATTCATTGGTCAGGCCAATGGCCTTGAGCAGAATCGTGACGGGCATCTTGCGGCGGCGGTCGACACGGAAGTACAGCAGATCCTTGGGATCAAACTCAAAGTCCAGCCAGGAGCCGCGGTAGGGAATGATGCGTGCCGAGAACAGCAACTTGCCCGAGCTGTGGGTCTTGCCCTTGTCGTGCTCGAAGAATACGCCGGGTGAACGGTGCAACTGGGACACGATCACGCGCTCGGTACCGTTGATGATGAACGAGCCCTTGCCCGTCATCAGCGGCACTTCGCCCATGTAGACTTCCTGCTCCTTGACTTCCTTGACCACCTTGTTTTGTGACGTCGAGGACTCACGGTCGTAAATGATCAATTGAACCTTGGCGCGCACGGCCGATGCAAAGGTCAGGCCCCGGGTCTGGCACTCGCGCACGTCGAATGCGGGCTTTGCCAGGCTGTACTCCAGGTACTTCATCTCGACAAACCCATTGTGTGAGACGATGGGGAATGCCGCTTCAAACGCAGCTTGCAAACCTTCGGCGGTTCTCTTTTTGGGTGCAACGTCTGCCTGCAAGAATGCCGTGTAGGCATCCTTTTGCATTTGCAACAGGTAGGGGATTTCGAGCACGCTATCGCGATTACCGAAGTTTTTGCGAATTCGCTTGCGTTCAGTGTATGTATAAGCCATTAGATCTCCGGGCAAAGACTAAAGGAACCTGGGGGTCCTAGGCGACTGTCGCGCTGGGCATCACGCCCAACTTTTCTTGGCGATTGGCCACTACCAATCATTGGCGGACGGTTGCGCATTGCACGCAACCCGTTCCAAGGCATCTTCTGCAGTCGGGTCAGAAGACACTAAAAAAGGGTTGATCAACCACTTTTTAGTGCGCTCTTATAAGCGGCAAAGGCTGGGAGCCCTTGAAGGAACTCCCAGCCCAGACACAAAGATCGATTACTTGAGTTCGACCTTGGCGCCAGCTTCTTCCAGCTTCTTCTTGGCAGCATCGGCGTCAGCCTTGGCAATGCCTTCCTTGACGTTCTTGGGAGCGCCGTCAACCAGGTCCTTGGCTTCTTTCAAGCCCAGACCGGTGATTTCGCGCACAGCCTTGATGACGGACACCTTGTTGGCGCCGGCTTCGAGCAGAACGACGTTGAATTCGGTCTTCTCTTCAGCCACTGCAGCAGCAGCGCCGCCGCCAGCAGCGGGAGCAGCCATAGCGGCAGCGCTCACACCAAACTTCTCTTCGATGGCTTTCACCAGGTCGTTGAGTTCCATGACCGTCATGCTGTCCAGCGCGGTCAAAAATGCGTCTTTATCGAATGCCATTTTGATTTCCTAACAATATTGGTTACTACAGGCCGGCCGCGATTACGCTGCCACAGCCTCTGCGGGTGCAGCTTCTGCTGCGCCAGCGCCACGTTGCTCCGCCAGTGCGGACAGCACACGTGCCGTACGCGAAATGGGGGATTGCATCAAGCCCAGCAACTGCGCCAACAACACTTCCTTGGAAGGGATGCTTGCGAGCTGTTTAACGCCGTTCACGTCCAGAACTTTTCCGCCGTACGCACCAGCGCGAATCACCAACTTGTCATTGGTCTTCGCGAACTCGGCCACCACCTTGGCGGCAGCCACTGCGTCTTCAGAAAAGCCATAGATCAGAGGACCGGTCATCTGGTCGGACACGACTTCAAATGCGCTACCTGCGACAGCACGGCGAGCCAGGGTGTTTTTCAACACACTCAGGGTCACGCCATTGCTGCGCGCAGCATTGCGCAGTTTGGTCATGTCAGCGACCGTGATGCCACGGTATTCCGCGATCACGAGCGTTTGAGCTTTAGCGGCGAGGCCGGTCACATCACTGATGACCGCTTCTTTCTCACTGCGATTCAAACTCAAGGTCTACTCCTTTTTATGCGCTTAGCGGTTTACACCACGCCACGCTCCACATTGCAGCGACCAACTGTTAACAGAAATTCTCATTCCATCTGCAGCGGGATCGCCATCTGCGTTGGCTGATCAATTAAGCACAGACAAGCTGTGCGCCAACGGTCTTGGATGACCTACCGAACCCCGAAAGCTCCGGTAGCCCACCACATTGAGGACCACTTGCGCAGCCCCCAAATTCTTTTGCGATTACGCCGCGATGGACTGGATGTCTACGCGAACACCCACACCCATGGTGGACGACACCGCAACTTTGCGCAAATACAAGCCCTTGCTGGAAGCAGGCTTGGCCTTTTGCAGCGCATCCACCAAAGCCGCCAAGTTGCCTTGCAGCTTGTCAGAATCAAATGAGCGACGGCCAATGGTGGAATGCACGATACCGGCTTTGTCAACACGGAACTGCACCTGGCCAGCCTTGGCATTGCGAACCGCAGTCGCGACGTCGGGCGTCACAGTGCCAACCTTGGGGTTGGGCATCAAGCCACGTGGTCCCAGGATTTGACCCAGAGTACCCACAACGCGCATGGCGTCGGGAGCCGCAATAACCACGTCAAAAGGCATGTCGCCAGCCTTGACCATGGCAGCCAGATCATCCATGCCGACGATGTCGGCACCGGCAGCCTTGGCTTCTTCAGCCTTGGCACCCTGGGCGAACACGGCCACGCGCTTGGTCTTGCCGGTGCCGTTGGGCAACACGACAGCGCCGCGCACCACTTGGTCCGACTTCTTGGCATCAATGCCGAGCTGAACGGCCACGTCGATGGACTCGTCGAACTTCGCGTTCGCGAACTCCTTCACGATGCCCAGCGCGTCCGCCAGGGGATACAGCTTGGTGCTATCGATCTTGCCGACTTGGGTCTTTTGCTTTTTAGTGAGCTTGGACATTTATACGCCCTCCACATTCACGCCCATGGAACGGGCAGTACCAGCGATGGTGCGAACGGCGGCGTCCAGATCGGCGGCCGTCATGTCCTTCATCTTGGTCTTGGCGATTTCCTCGAGCTGGGCACGGGTAATCTTGCCGACCTTGTCCTTCAACGGATTGGCAGAACCCTTATCCAGCTTGATGGACTTTTTGATCAGGACGGTCGCAGGCGGCGTCTTGATGATGAACGTGAAGCTCTTGTCTGCAAACGCGGTGATAACCACCGGCAGCGGCAAACCAGGCTCAACACCTTGGGTCTGCGCATTGAATGCCTTGCAGAACTCCATGATGTTCAAACCACGTTGACCCAGAGCAGGGCCGATAGGGGGGGATGGGTTGGCCTTACCGGCTGGCACTTGCAGCTTAATAAAACCGACGATTTTTTTCGCCATGATTTCTCCTTACGGGTAAAAACGCCTTGATACCGAACAACTCGGACCGTGGCTCCCCGGGGTTAACGACTCTCTATACCATTCGCACCGAGTCGGTAAATGCGAACTACCTCACATCAGCTGAGGGCAGAGCACCTTGCTTCGCAAGAGGCTCAGCCCGCAAGAATCACGTCTTCTCGATTTGGGAGAACTCAAGCTCCACCGGCGTGGAACGACCGAAGATGGTGACGGACACCCGCACCTTGCTCTTTTCGTAATTCACATCCTCGACGGATCCGTTGAAATCGGTGAAAGGGCCTTCCTTCACGCGAACAAACTCACCCACCACAAACTCAACCTTGTGCCGCGGCTTGTCGGTGCCTTCTTGCATCTGGTTGACAATCTTCAGCACTTCGGCCTCGGAGATGGGCGCAGGACGGTTCTTGGCACCGCCGACGAAGCCAGTCACCTTGTTGGTGTGCTTGATCAGGTGCCAGGTGTCATCATCCATGACCATTTCCACCAGCACATAGCCAGGGAAAAACTTACGCTCGGTGGTCCGCTTTTGGCCATTCTTGACCTCAACCACTTCTTCCATCGGAACCAGGATGCGGCCGAACTTGCCTTGCATGCCGGTACGCGTGATGCGCTCCTGGATATTGCGCTCAACTGCCTTCTCCATGCCGGAGTAAGCATGCACCACATACCAGCGCAGATCGGGATTGGAGGCAGCAGGAGCAGCTGTCGACTCGACCACAGGGTTTTCAGCGACATCAGTCATTATTTTTTCCACCCCAAAATCAGGTCGTACAACAGCCATTCCAGCGTCTTATCCGTCAGCCACAGGAACAGCGCCATCACCAGCACAAAACCGAACACGTAGGCGGTAATCTGGACAGCTTCCTTGCGGGCTGGCCAGACCACTTTCTTGACTTCACGCCAGGCATCCTGGCCAAACGCAGCGAGCTGCCTGCCCGTCTCGGAGATGAAGAACAACGCAACAGCTACCGCCAAACCCAGAATCAGAGCCACCCACTGGACCAGCGGACCCTGCTTGTCCAACAGGTAAAAAGCAACCAGCGCAGCCACCACCACAGCAGAAGCAGCAGCCAACTTGGCCTTATCTGCCCCTGTATTGACGGTTTGTATTTGTGTCGTGGCCATATTCTTTGTCATTCGCGTTTCTGAATCGATTCAAACTTACTCTGCTCAAGACGCCAAAGCCCGCTACAGCGTAGCGGGCTTGTGCACCACCAGTTTTATATCAACCGGGTGGCAGGGGCAGTAGGAATCGAACCTACAACCTTCGGTTTTGGAGACCGACGCTCTGCCAATTGAGCTATACCCCTTCGCGAATTCTTACGCAATGATCTTGGCAACCACACCCGCGCCCACGGTACGACCGCCTTCGCGGATCGCGAAGCGCAGGCCTTCTTCCATGGCGATGGGGTTGATCAGCTTCACAGTGATCGACACG
>JAVBYK010000399.1 GCA_030824095.1 bacterium | reverse complement strand
GGCAGGTTGTTCAACTCCCGCAGCGGAAAGGCAATGTTCTCCAGCACCGTGAAGGCCGAGTACAGCGCCCCGTGCTGGAACAGCATGCCCACCCGGCTGGCCGCACCGATGCTGGTGAGCTGCGACGCTGGCCGCCCCAGCACCGTGATGCTGCCGCGCGCCGGCAGCTCCAGCCCCAGCATCTGGCGCAGCAGCGTGGTCTTGCCGCTGCCCGAGCCACCGACGATGGACAGCAGCTCGCCACGCGCAATGGACAGGTTCAGGTCCTTGTGGATGACGGCGTCCACGCCGGCAGTGCGGAACACCGTCCACAGGTCGCGGATGTCCACCACCGGCGTGCCCGGCGCGGCGTGCGGCATGGTGGGCAGGAAATCGGGCACGGTGTTCACACGACCTGCCGCCGGGCCGCCCCAAGGCAGGTCAGCCCCCTCGGGGGGCAGCGACCCGTGCAACGGTGGAGCGTGGGGGCTCATATCCCGATGTCCTTGAATACCACGGCAAACAGCGCGTCCACCAGGATGACCATGGTGATGCTGGTCACCACCGATGCGGTGGTGCCTTCACCCAGGCTTTGCGTGTTGGGCTGGATGCGCAGGCCGTAGTGGCAGCCGATCATCGCAATCATCACGCCGAACACCATGGACTTGCCGACCGCCAGCCACAGGTTGGACACCAGCACGGCCTTGCTCAGCGCCGTGGCAAAGTAGGCCGGCGTCAGCCCCATGACCACATCGGCCGCCAGCATGCCACCCAAGAGTGCGGCCAGCGTGGTCCACACCGCCAGCAGCGGCATGGCCACCGCCATGGCCAGCGCGCGCGGCATCACCAGCCGAAAGCCCTGGGGAATGCCCATGACCTGCATGGCGTCCAGTTCTTCGGTGACGCGCATCACCCCGATCTGCGCGGTGATGGCTGAGCCCGAGCGCCCGGCGATCAGGATGGCGGCCAGCACCGGCCCGAGTTCACGGATCAGCGAGATGCCCAGGATATTGACGATGAAGGCGTCCGCCCCGAACTGGCGCAGCTGCTGCGACATCAGATAGGCCAGCACCACGCCAATCAGAAAGCCCACCAGCGCGGTGATCGGCAAGGCGGTGGCGCCAATGCGGTAGACGTGGCCCGAGATATCGCGCCACGGGCCCTTGCTTGGCGCGCGCAGCAGTTGCACCAGGTCCAGCAGCAACTGGCCAACCAGGCGCACGGCACCCAACACGTGTTCCTCGTGGCGCATGACCCACTCGCCCAGGCGCAAGAACAGATCGGTGGCCGTCGGGCGCCGGCGCGGCGGCAGGACCGACGAAAAGTGCGCCACCCGCTCCAGCATGGCGCGCTGCGCCGGGCTGGTCTGCACGGATTCGGGCCATTGCCGGTACCAGGCGTTCCACAGCAATTGGGCGCCGGTGTGGTCCAGCCGCTGCACCTGGCGCAGGTCCCAGTGCCAATGGCGCCAGTCGGGTGGCAGGGTGTTCAGCGCGGCCTGCAGGCTGTCCCAATGCGCCGGCGCAGCCAGCGACTCGGCCGTCCAGCGCCCCAGCACGCGCGCACGCAGGCCTTCAGGAACCTGGTCGAATGCGATGCGGGGCGAAGAATCCTCCATGGGCGGCCTTTTCTCGTGAAGGGTCGGGGCGTGTAGGCAACAGCGTATCGCATGGTACAGGCTGGCGCAGCGGTGGTGTTGCATTTGCGCGCCCAGCGCAATCACTTGCGGCAAAATACGACACCAGCCCTCGTAGCCATTGCGCAATTAGCTACCAAAATCATAGCAAACCAGGAGTCACCATGAGCACCCCCAGCAGCCCCTTCACGTCCACCCCCGAACTCGCGGCCGAGCAACGTGGCCCCGTTCTGTGGCTGACCATCACCCGTGAAGAGCGGCGCAACGCCATGAGCCACGGCGTGCTGGCGGCCATGGCCCAGGCGATCTCGGCCGCGCAGACCCAGCGCAGCGTGCGTGCCATCGTCATCACCGGCGCCGGCACCAAGGCCTTTTGCGCCGGTGCCGACCTGCAATCCGCGAACGCCTTCACCACCGACTACTCCGAGCCGCACGGCCACCTGGCCCAGGTGCTGCGCGTGGCCAAGGCCAGCACGGTGCCGCTGATCGCCCGCGTCAATGGCGCCTGCATGGCCGGCGGCATGGGCCTGATGAGCATGTGCGACATGGCAGTGGCCGCCAGCCACGCGGTGTTCGGCCTGCCCGAGGTCAAGGTCGGCGTGTTCCCGGCCCAGGTGCTGAGCGTGCTGCAGCACCTGATACCCAAGCGCAAGCTGGCCGAGATGTGCCTGACCGGCGAGCCCATCACGTCCGCCCAAGCGCTGGAATACAACCTGGTCAATTACGTGGATGACGATGTGGATGCCAAGCTGCAGTGGCTGCTGGACCGCCTGCTGGACAAGTCCCCCGCCGCCATCCGCCGCGGCCTCTACACCATGAAAAAGGCCGAGGCCATGTCGTTCGAGGAGAGCATGTCCTTCACCGAAAGCCAGATCGCGCTGTTCACGCTGACCGAGGACGCCAAGGAGGGCCAGAAGGCGTTCCAGGAGAAGCGCAAGCCGGTGTGGGCGGGGCAGTAAGGTCCTGGGGCGAGGCGCCTACACCAACAACACGGCCCCCACCGTGCCCGTGACCAGCAGCAAGGCGGCAATCGGCAGGGTGATGCGGCGCAACTCGGCCGAACCCAGCCCGATGGCCATGCCGCATTTGGTCAGCGTGTTGGCCATGACGGCGATGACAATGGCGCGCGCCGCAACCTGTAGGTTGGAGGCGTCGGTGTGGGCGAGGTTGGCCATGGCCAGGGTGATGGCGTCCACATCGGTCAGACCGGCGACGGCTGCCGCAAAGTAGAGGCCCGCGTCACCCAGATAAACCTGTGCCGCCCTGGAAACCACCAGGATGACACCGAACAACAGGCCAAACTTGATGGCCGCATCCAGTTCAAACGGGTTGCTGCCCGGCTGGATCTCGCCGCGTTCGCGCCGCTTGTTGCGTTGCCACAGCCAGAAACACGCACCCAAACTGGCCACACACAACAGCCCGATGGCCCACGCGATCTGGCGCCCCAACTCCCAACTGATCAGCGCGGTCATGATCGCCACCCGGAAAAACATCACGGTCCATGCCAGCACAATGCCCAAGGCCAGCGGCGAGGCATCCTCGCCCGTTTGACGGCTGCGCTGCGAGAACCCGAGGGTCACCGCCGTGCTGGACGCTAGGCCGCCCAGCAGGCCGGCCAAACCCACGCCATGCTCTGGTCCAACGATCTTGATCAACAGGTAGCTGCTGAAGTTCAGCGCCGAGATCAGCACCACCATCAGCCAGATCTTGTAGGGGTTGACCACGTCCAGCGGTGGCGGACCGTAGTTGATGTCCGGCACCAGGGGCAAGATGATCAGCGTGACGATGCTGAACTTGAGCGTGGCCTCCACGTCCGTGCTGTTGATGCGGCTGGCCAGTTGGTGCAACCAATCCTTCAGCGCCAGCAACAAGGCCATCGCAACCGCGATCCAGCTCGCCAGCTGCAGTTGGCCATAGGTGCACAGCAGGCCCAGCAGAAATGCCAGCAGCGCCGACACCTCGGTGGTAATGCCAGTGTCACCCCGCTGGGCCGTCACCACATACATGCCGACGATGAGCGCGGCCACGGCGACGAACATGGCCAGCGCCAGCCAGGTCAGCCCCAGGTTTTCACCCAGATAGCCCGCCATGGCACCACCCAGTGCGATCAGCGCAAACGTGCGCACCCCGGCACCGCCGTCGCCGCCCTTGGTGCGCTCCCGCTCCAGCCCCAGCAGAATGCCCAGGCCGATGGCAACGGCGAAGCGAAGTGCCAGATTGGTGTTGTCCATTGAGGGTCTCCAGTCGCAGGGGGGGGTTGACCCGGTCAGGGCGCGATGTGCAGCTGCGCCGGATCGAGCAGCAGAAAACGGGCGCAGCGCCCACTCTCCCGGCTGCCGTCGTCACTGACGATGACGATGCGTGGCTGGCCGTCGATCACGGCCGGGCTCACCCCTTCGGCGTGCGCGAAGCCTGGCAGGCCCGGCACAGTAACCCTGCGCGGCGCGGCGCTGGGAAGGCCACTCCAGAACCAGAGCCCGAAGTGGACATCCACATTGGCGGCTGGGCCACTGATCAGCAAATAGCCGTGCAGGGCGGGGACAAACGCCATGCCCCGAATCCCGTCGCCACCCAGATCCAGCGTCTGCAGGGTGGCCGCGACGCGGGGTGGCTCGCCGGATGCGAACAGGGCCGTGGGATTCTCCACGCTGGCGATGATGGCGTGGCGGCCCTGCAGGGGACTGCGAAAACCGATCCACAACCGCTGCTGATCCAAACTGATCTCCATCGCCTCGATGTTGAGCCCGCCGTCGTCCTTGACATCGCGTACCTGGGCAGCGGCCGCGAGCACCGGATGCGCCGCAGCCAGGGCGGGCTTGAGTCCCTGGATCACCAGGGGAGCAACCAGACGCTGGCCGTCGATTTGAAACCGGACCAGCTTGTCACGGGATTTTTTCTCGTCGCCATCGCCGTCGCGCGAATGCGACGTCAGGGCATAGACGTAGCCGGACGGGTCGAGCGCCAGCGCCTCCAAGTCGTCGAGCTTGAGAGGAGTCTCACCGGCTTTGGACGGCCCCGTATGCAGCGGCGCGCTGCTGACACCACCATCCAGGCCGATGCTGACCAGGCTGAAGGGGAACTGTTTTTCGTCTTCCACCACCAGGAAGCGTCCGTCGGGCAGTTGCTGAATGGCGGACGGCTCATAAACCCCAGTGAGATCGAGAAACTTCATCGTGGTGTTCGGTGTCATGTCGGTCATTTTCTCCGCGTGCCAACATCGACTGGGGGTTTTCTCACCCGAATCTGGCATGGGCACATGCTAAACCAGGGCCACCCACCAGGACAAGCTTCATACCGCGTCCATGGCCGCTGCGCTGTCCGCACTGCGGCGGGCACGGCGCCAGGCTTTCTCGGCTTCGGTCGCCACCCAGACCACGGTGGCGGCACCCAGGCACACGGCCAGCTCGGCCAGGCTCAGCGGCTCGGTCTTGAAGATCGGGTTCAGCACCGGCACATAAATGGTGGCCATCTGTAGCGCAAAGGTCAGCAGCACCGCACCCAGCAGCGGCCGGTTGCTGGCAATGCCAATGCGCCACAGCGGGTCCTGCTCGGAGCGTATGCCCATCACATGCGCCATCTGGCCCA
>JAVBYK010000171.1 GCA_030824095.1 bacterium | reverse complement strand
CGCATCCAGGTGGTGGGCCCGCACGGACTGGAGTTGCTGCAGGCACCGGAACTGGCGCTGGGGCCGGTGGAGGCACGCACGGTGGCGGTGGGTGTGCGCCTGCCTGCCGTGGAGGCGGCAGCGTTGGCCGGCCAGAAGCTGCCGGTGCAGTTCGCGGTGGGGCCGGTCGATGCCGACGGTGGCGAGCATGCGCTGGAGCGGTCCATCTTCCACGTTCCGCGGTAGACCGGGATGGCGGGACAACCGATGCACGGGCCGCACCGCAGCGGGTATGCTGGGCGGATGAGATTTGCATGCTTCAAGCCCTGTCTGATGTTGCTGACATCCCTGGTGTGCCTGGTGGCCCAGGCGCAAGCACTGCAGAATGCACCGCTGCGGGTTCCCGACACCATGGCGCAACGCGTGCAGGCCTGCACCACCTGCCACGGCAAGGAGGGGGTCGCCACCAGCCAGGGTTATTACCCCCGCATTGCCGGCAAACCGGCCGGCTATCTGTTCCAGCAACTGGGCAACTTCCGTGCGCAGCGGCGCAGCAACGCGGCCATGTCCTACCTTCTGGAAAACATGTCGGAGGCCTACCTGCTGGAAATTGCGCAGTACTTCAGCGCGCTGGATTTGCCGTATCCCCCGCCGCAGGGCACGGGCGCTGACCCCAGTCTGTTGGCCCGGGGCCGGCAGCTGGTTTTGCAGGGGGACGCGCAGCGGGGTACTCCACCTTGCACGGCCTGCCACGGAGCGGCAATGACCGGGCGCCTGCCCGCCACACCCGGTCTGCTGGGGCTGCCGCGCGACTACGTGGTGGCCCAGATTGGGGCCTGGAAGACCGGCCAGCGCAAGGCCGAAGAGCCCGACTGCATGGCGCAGATTGCCAGGCGGCTGAGCATGGATGACATCCACGCGGTCAGCCACTGGCTGTCGTCCCAGCCGGTTCCCGGCAACGGCCATCCGGCGCCTGCCACCCGGCAGACCAGCGGCATAGCCTGCAGGGGTGACGCGCCATGACACGCAGCCTCTGGCGCCACAGCGCGTGGATCGGCAGCCTGCTGGTGTTGGTCTCGGCCGTGCTGGTCGTTATGGTGGTGGTATTGAACCAGCGCGACGAGCCGGACATGCATGCCACCGTGCCCGACAGTGCGGAGCCGACCATGCAGCAGGTTGAACGGGGCGCCTACCTGGCGCGCGTGGGCAACTGCCGGTCGTGCCACACCCAACCCGGCGGGGCGGAGTATGCCGGTGGCAAGGGCATCGCGACCCCCTTTGGTGTGGTCTATGGCGGCAATCTGACGCCCGACAACAAGACCGGCATCGGCGGCTGGAATGCTGACCAGTTCTGGAGAGCCCTGCACAACGGCCGCTCAGGGGACGGACGATTGCTGTACCCGGTCTTCCCGTACCCCCAGTTCACGCGGATCACCCGCGCGGATTCGGACGCCCTGTTTGCTTTTCTGCGCACGGTGCCGGCCGTGGAGCAGGCCAATCGCCCCCATGCGCTGCGCTGGCCCTACAGCTCACAGGTGGCCCTGGCGGTCTGGCGTGCCCTGTTCTTCCAGCCTGTACCCTTTGTTCCCCAGGCTGACCAGTCGGCGCAGTGGAACCGGGGCGCCTATCTGGTCCAGGGGCTGGGGCACTGTGCGGCCTGCCATTCGCCGCGCAATGCCTTGGGAGCCCTGGCGGCAGCCGAGCCCCTGTCCGGAGGGGATATGCCGGAACAGGGCTGGTACGCCCCTTCGCTGCTGGATACCGGCGAGGCTGGCGTGGCGGGTGGGCCCGCCGCGGACAGTGTGGATCTGCTGAAAACGGGGGTGTCCACGCACGCAGTAGCGAGCGGCCCCATGGCCGAGGTGGTGTTTGCCAGCACCCAGTACTGGAGTGACGTGGACCTGCGAGCCACTGCCACCTATTTGCAGGATCTTCCTCCGACCCCGGTGGCGGAAATGGAGGGAGCCCCGGTCAACCCGCAGGTCGCGCAGCGGGGGGCTGGGCTGTACAAGCACCAATGTGCGCAGTGCCACGGGGAGCAGGGGCAGGGCGCACCCGGCGTCTATCCGGCGCTGGCCGCCAACCGGGCTGTCACCATGGGCCATGCCACCAACCTGATCCAGGTACTCGTGCGCGGCGGTTTTGCGCCGGCGACTGCGGGGAACCCGCGCCCCTATGGCATGCCCCCATTCGGGCATACCCTGAACAACCGCGAACTGGCCGATGTGCTGTCCTACATCCGTCAGGCCTGGGGCAATAAGGCAACGGAAGTATCGGAGCTGGAAATCCTTCGCGCCCGGGATTCCCGTCACTAACCACCCGTACCGAACGGGCACAAAAAAGCCCGCATGGAAGCGGGCCTTTTTTCAGGGAAGCTTGATGCGAGGGGACAGAGCTAAAGATCTGTCCCCAGAACATTATTTGAGCTTCATTTCCTTGTAGTCCACATGCTTGCGAGCCTTGGGATCAAATTTCTTGATCAACATCTTCTCGGGCATGGTTTTCTTGTTCTTGCTGGTCGTGTAGAAGTGACCAGT
Source organism: bacterium (assembly GCA_030824095.1). Lineage (GTDB taxonomy): Bacteria > Pseudomonadota > Gammaproteobacteria > Burkholderiales > Burkholderiaceae_C > Allorhodoferax. The sequence goes on along the minus strand of JAVBYK010000171.1, from coordinate 2,690 downwards.
ACCGGCTGTGGATTCCAGCTTGATTTTTTCGCGTCCGCCTTTGGTTGCCATGGTGCTACTCCTTAAGCTTGGCCACGTGCGCGCAGATCGGCGAGCACAGAATCAATACCGTTCTTGTCGATCAGACGCAGGGCAGCGCTGGACACGCGCAGGCGAACCCAGCGGTTTTCAGTCTCGACCCAGAAACGGCGGTATTGCAGGTTCGGCAGGAACCGGCGCTTGGTTTTGTTGTTGGCGTGGGAAACATTGTTCCCGACCATGGGGCCTTTGCCCGTGACTTGACATACGCGTGCCATGAGGACACTCCGATACTTCTTAAACGGCTATCACTGGCGACCGGTTTGCCTGAAAACAGGGTCTCTCCGGTCTCGCTCTAGCCTCACCTCGCCAATGAAAAAGGGTGGCGGTAACCCCCCGCCAATCTCTTGGCGGTGCTTGCCATTGAACACTGGCCCTCACGGGCAGAATTCAGCAAAGCCTTGGATTATAACCAATTATTCCTGTTCGAGGAAACGCTGGGCGTCCAGCGCTGCCATGCAGCCCGTGCCGGCGCTGGTGATGGCCTGGCGGTACACATGGTCCTGCACGTCGCCGGCGGCAAACACGCCGGGGACGGAGGTTTGCGTGGCAAAACCCTTGAGCCCGCCCTGGGTCACGATGTAGCCGTTCTCCAGCTCCAGTTGGCCCTGGAAGATCTCGGTATTGGGTGCATGGCCGATGGCGATGAAACATCCGGTCAGCGCAATGTCTTCGGTGGTGCCGTCGGTCGTGCTCTTGACGCGGATGCCGGTCACGCCGGAGGCGTCGCCCAGAACCTCGTCGAGCGTGCGGAAGGTCTTCAGCTCGATCTTGCCGGACGCCACTTTTTCCATCAGCTTGTCGATCAGGATGGGCTCGGCCTTGAACTTGTCGCGGCGGTGCACCAGATAGACCTTACTGGCAATGTTGGACAGGTACAGCGCCTCTTCCACGGCAGTGTTGCCGCCACCGACCACGCAGCAGACCTGGTCGCGGTAGAAGAAGCCGTCGCAGGTGGCGCAGCCCGACACGCCGCGGCCCATGAACGCGGTTTCGCTGGGCAGCCCCAGGTATTTGGCCGAGGCACCGGTGGCAATGATCAGCGAGTCGCAGGTGTAGGTTCCGCTGTCACCGGTCAGGGTGAACGGGCGCTTGGACAGGTCCACCGCGCTGATGTGGTCGAACACGATCTCGGTCTTGAAACGCTCGGCGTGCTCCAGAAAGCGCTGCATCAGGTCCGGGCCCTGCACGCCATGGACGTCGGCAGGCCAGTTGTCCACCTCGGTGGTGGTCATGAGTTGACCGCCTTGGGCCATGCCGGTGACCAGCACCGGGTTCAGGTTGGCGCGCGCTGCGTAGACGGCGGCGGTGTAACCGGCGGGGCCAGAGCCCAGAATCAGGACCTTGGCGTGTTTGGGATCAGACATGGGGGAAACCTTATGTTGCGTCATTCACAAGCGTGGCCGTGTACATTTCGGGTCAATGCAGGCCATTTCAATAGAAGCCCGATTGTAAGAAACGCCACTTCGAATTTCTGGGAATGATTCAATGTCAATGCTGAGCAACCTGGATTTGATTCGCCGGGTCTCCCTTTTTTCGATGCTCACACCCACGCAGGCCGAATCCCTGGCCGACGCTGTGTCCAAGAAGCGTTTCAAGCGTGGCGAGACCCTGGTTGAGCAGGGCAAGAAGACCAATTCCCTGTACATCATCCTGTCTGGCCGTACCCGCGTGGTGATGACCGACAACAAAGGCCGCGAGGTGATCCTGGCCACCCTGAAGTCGGGTGATTACGTGGGCGAGATGAGCCTGATCGACAGCGAACCCCATTCCGCCACCGTGATCGCCGACCAGCAGGTCGATGTGCTGGTGCTGGGGCGCGAGAGTTTCTTGGGTTGCTTGAGTGAGAACTCCGCCATGTCGTTTGCCGTGATGCATGGGCTGGTGCAGCGCCTGCGCAAGGCCAGCCAGAACATCAGTTCCCTGGCCCTGGTGGGCGTGTACGGCCGGGTCGCCAAGGTGTTGCTGGACTCCGCATTGCCCGACGACACCGGTGGTTTGCTGATCCGCGAGAAGGTTTCCCGCCAGGATATTGCCAAGATGGTGGGCGCGTCGCGCGAAATGGTCAGCCGCGTCATGAAGGATTTTGACGAACAGGGATTCATCCGCCTGCTGGACGACGGCACGGTGCGGGTGTTTGAGCGCCGGGTGCTGCCGCGCTGAGCGCGCTGTCTTCACCGTGGGGCAGCTTGCGGTAAGCTTGCCCCGACTGATTCTTTGACATGACTTATTCCCTCCATACCCTACACGCCGGGCCTTCGGCGTCTGAGCCGGCGCCCGCCGGCATGGGCCGCTTCGCCAGCGAGATTGCCCTGATAGCCGGATTTGTGCTGTTGGTGCTCTGGCTGATCGCCCTGTTGACCTATTCCCCGCTGGACGCTGCCTGGACCACGTCGGGCACCGGTCTGCCGCTGACCAACAAGGCCGGACGCCTGGGCGCCTGGGTGGCCGATGTCAGTTATTTCCTGCTGGGCTATTCGGTCTGGTGGTGCCTGGCCGTGGGCATACGGCTCTGGTTGTCGTTGCTGGCCAACCGACTGCGTGGCGACGCCGGCCGGCGCACGCTGACCCGGCGTTGGGTGTTCTGGGCCGGCCTGGCCGTGCTGCTCTAC
>JAVBYK010000351.1 GCA_030824095.1 bacterium | reverse complement strand
GTCATGACCTCGATGAAGGGGTCTCCCAGGCGGCTATGGATGGCAATGAACAGAAAGGCCAGGGCCATGCCGATGACCACGCCGCCCGCCGATACCAGCGCAAACTGCGCGCTGGCGTCGCCAAAGGAGAAAGCGCCGGTCAGCACTGCGGCGATGGCCAGCTTGTAGATCACCAGGCCGGATGCGTCGTTGACCAGGCTCTCGCCTTCCAGGATGGTGACCAGGTGCCGCGGAATATTCAGGCGTGACAGGATGGTGGTGGCCGCCACCGCGTCGGGTGGCGAGACGATGGCGCCCAGCACAAGGGCCGCCGCCCAGGGCACCGACGGCACCATCAGCTTGAGCACGGCGCCCACGGCCAGTGTGGTGGCGATGACCAGACCAATGGCAAGCAGACTGATGGGCCGGATGTGGGCCTTGAAATCGGTCCACGAGGTCAGCAGCGCCGCCTGGTAGAGGATGGGCGGCAACACCACCACCAGGATGAGCTGCGGGTCGAACGGAAACTGCGGCAGCTTCGGCACCAGGCCCAACAGCGCCCCGCCGACCACCAGTGCAATCGGGTATGGAAACTTGAAGCGCCGCGCCAGCCAGCCCAGGCCGACGGCGCAGATCATCAACAGCAGGACCAGTTCAAGCAGCAGCACAGGTGGTTTGGATCAAAAAGAGGCTCTGGCCCTCGTAAACTGGGCACAGTTTGCTCTATATTTAATAGCAAATAGGAATTCAGACCTCACCGCCAAAGCGCTGGATCAGGTTGGCAATGTACTGCTCGGTCAGCTTCTCAAACTCGGCCTCCACCACCGGGGCAACGACCAGCTTCATCAGCGCCGGCAGCGGAATGCTCAGATCGCCCTGGACGTCGAGCACGATCTTGGTCGAGGTCTTGTGGTCGGTCAGGTGCCAGCTGCCGGACACCAGGGCATTGCCTTCGCCGGCGACCGGCGTCCAGACCACGGTGCCCTTGGCCTTGTTGGCCACATAGGTCGAGGCATAGACGGTCTGCAGGCTGATCTGCGGCAGGCCGATTTTCCCCATTTCCCAGCGGTAGCTGCCACCGCCCAGGTCAACCAGCTTGTCCACCTGGGGGTAGAAGCTGGCAGCGGTGGGCACATCGGCCAGCACCGCAAACACCTCCTTGAAGGGCGCCTTGACCTCAAATTCGTAGCCGAGTTCGACGTTGACGGTGATGGACATGGGCGCTCCTCGCAGGGTGATGGGTGACAGGCCGTGCATATTACTGCACGGCACCGGCCATCAGAGCGCGTTGCGCAGCCGCAGGACCGTGAGTTGCAGCAGCCGCGCGTCGGAACTGGCGCGGTGGCGTTGTGGGCCACGCTCGCTGCTGACCTGGGCCTTGACCGTGTGCCAGCGGTCGGCCTGCCCCTCGTCGAGCAGGGCGCGCAGGTTCTCCAGCTTGAAGGCGGGGGTCAGGTCGGCCGCGTCAAACAGCGCGCCCAGCCAGGTGTAGTCATGGGCCCAGCCATCGGAGTACACGGTGTGTCCGGCCAGTTGGGCGTTGATGGCGTGGGCTACTTCGCTTGCCGGCAGGCCGCGCTCCAGAATCAGGCGGCGCGGGATGCGGTGCGTGGCCTCGGCCTGCGCGTCCCAGTGCGTCCAGTGCGCCTCGGGGCGGATCAGGGTGCAATAGGCGTGGCCATTGGGCAGCACAAATCCGACTTCGATCGGGTAGCTGTTGCGGCCAAATCCGGAGGCCTCGACGTCCAGAACGGTGGGCGCGGGCGTGGTGGCGGATGCGGCGGGCATGCTGTGATTCTGTCGCAGTTCCGGGCTGCGACAATGCGTATTTTCCCGCTGAGTCTTCACACCATGTCCAGTAGCCTGCTTGCCCTGATTGACGACATTGCCACCATCCTGGATGACGTGGCGATTCTTTCCAAGATTGCCGCCAAGAAGACGGCCGGTGTGTTGGGCGACGACCTGGCCCTCAACGCCCAGCAGGTGGTGGGCGTCTCTGCCGACCGCGAACTGCCGGTGGTGTGGGCCGTGTGCAAGGGCTCGCTGGTCAACAAGCTGATCCTGGTGCCGGCGGCGCTGCTGATCAGCCTCTTCATTCCCTGGGCGGTGACGCCTTTGCTGATGATCGGTGGTGCCTACCTGTGCTTTGAAGGCTTCGAGAAGCTGGCGCACAAGTTCTTGCACAGCGCTGCAGAAGACCAGGCCCACGAGCAGGTCTTGCTGGAGGCACTGGAGAACCCGGCCGTGGACCTGCTGGAGCTGGAGCGCGACAAGGTCAAGGGGGCCATCCGCACCGACTTTGTGCTCTCGGCCGAGATCATCGCCATCACGCTGGGCACGGTGCAGAGCAGCCCGTGGATGACCCAGCTGTCGGTGCTCAGCAGCATTGCGGTGCTGATGACCTTTGGGGTCTACGGTTTTGTGGCCGGTATTGTGAAGCTGGATGACGCCGGCCTGTACCTGAGCCGCCGACCGGGCACCGGGCCTGTGCAGGCGCTGGGGCGCGGGTTGCTGCGCGCTGCGCCGATGCTGATGAAGACGCTGACCGTGATCGGCACGGCGGCGATGTTTCTGGTGGGTGGCGGCATTCTGGTCCATGGCCTGGGGCCGGTGCACCATGCGGTGCAGGCCTTGCTGGAGCAGTTGGGTGGCAGTGGCCTGGTGGCCAGCGTGGCGCAGACGGTGGTGCCCCTGCTGGCCGATGGCGTGGTGGGCGTGGTGGCCGGTGGCCTGGTCCTGCTGGCACTCAATGCCGTCCAGTCCGTGCGCCAGAAGTTCCAGCGCTGAGCTGTGTGTGCGGTATCAGGCGGCTGGGGGATCGACCCGGCGGCGTTTGACGCGTGGCGGAACCTGCGCTTCGATGATGACCGCTGAGCCGTCGGTCAGGGACACGGCCAGCACCTCGCGCCCGGCCAGATTCAGCCGGTAAACCGTGGATGCGCCCACCGCGCGTGAGTCGTCGAGTGTGGCCTGTTTGAGTAACAGGGCGAGTTCCCCCGGGGGGACCGCGTGCCAGTTCAGCTTGCTCATGCGTTCCCGTTCTGCTGCTCGTGCAGTTGGGTGGTGAAGGCGCTTTCCGCCATGGGGCGTGCGTAGTAGTAGCCCTGCACCTGGTTGCAGCCCAGGCTGGCTAGCAGTTCGGCTTGTTCTTTCTTTTCCACGCCTTCGGCCACCACTGACAGGCTCAGGCTGCGCGCCATGGCCACGATAGCGCCGGCAATGGCCGCATCGTCATGGTTGGTGTGGATGTCGTTGATGAAGGAGCGGTCGATCTTCAACTCGTCAATCGGGAAGCGGCGCAGGTAAGACAGGCTGGAGTAACCGGTGCCAAAGTCGTCCAGCGACAGGGATACGCCCAGCTTTTTCAGCGAACGCAGTGCCACCAGGGTGCTGTCCACGTCGTGCATGACCATGCTTTCCGTCAGCTCCAGAATGAACTGCGTGGGGTCGGCCCCGGTGCTGGCGAAGGTGGCGGCAATGCGGTCGGCCAAGTCTTCCTGGCGGAACTGGCGGGCCGACATGTTGATGGCAATCTTCATCGGTGGCAGGCCCTGCTCGTGCCAGCGCACCTGCTGCTGGCAGACCTCCTTGAGCACCCATTCGCCCATCGGTAGGATCAGGCCGGTTTCTTCGGCCAGGTGGATGAATTCGATGGGATGCACCAGCCCGATCTGCGGGTGCTGCCAGCGGATCAGTGCCTCTGCGCCGACGATGCGTTGGCTGGGCAGATCGATCTTGGGCTGGTAGTGCAACAGGAATTCGCCGCGCTCCAGGGCCCGGCGCAGGGCGGCTTCCATGTCCAGTCGGCTGATGGCGTTGGAGCCCATCTCCGGCATGAACTGGCGTACGCTGTTGCGGCCGTGTTCCTTGACCCGGTACATGGCCATGTCGGCGTAGCGCAGCAGGATTTCGCCATGGTCGCCGTCGCGCGGGTACAGGGACACGCCGATGCTGGCGGTGACAAAGATGTCGCGCCCGGCCACCTCGATCGGGCGGGACAGCGTGGAGAGAATCTTCTCGGCAATCTGGTCCACATCGTCAGCCTGCGGCAGGTCGGTGAGGATGATGACAAACTCATCGCCGCCCAGGCGCGCCACGGTGTCGGTCTCGCGCACGCAGGATTTCAGGCGGTGGGCCACTTCCTTGAGCAGGGCGTCGCCGGCGCGGTGGCCCGAGGCATCGTTGACCAGCTTGAAGTGGTCCAGGTCCAGCAGCATCACGCCGATGAGGCCCTTCTGGCGCTTGGCCCAGGCAATGGCCTGTTCAATCCGGTCGCTCAGCAGGTTGCGATTGGCCAGGCCGGTCAGGCTGTCGTGGTTGGCCTGGTATTCCAGGGCCTGCTGGTAGCGCACGCGCTCGCTGATGTCGTTGATGACGCTGACGAAATGCGTGGTGGCCGCACCGGTCAGGTCGCGCACCGGGGCGATGCGCAGCTCGTTCCAGAACAGCGAGCCGTCCTTGCGGTAGTTGCGCAGCGTGGCCTCGCCCTCGCGCCCTTCGCGCAGCGCCGAGCGGATGTTCTCCAGGTCGGGCTGGGCCAGGTCGTCGCGCACCAGGAAGCGGCCCTCCAGGCCAATCACCTCGTCGGACCGGTAACCGGTGATGCGCTCGAACGCCGGGTTGACGTAGACGATGGAGTGGTCGTCATCGTCACTGCGCGTGATCATGATGCCGTTGCTGCTGGAAACCAGGGCCTGCTCCTGCAGGCGGCGCGTCTGCTCGTAGTTTTCACTCTTGAGCTTGCGTTCGCTGATGTCTTCCTTGACCGCGATCAGGTGGGTGTGTTTGCCGTCGGCGTCGCGCAGGGTGGACACCATCTGGCGCTCCCAGTACACGCTGCCATCCTTGCGGTGGTTCTGCAAATCACCGCGCCAGGGCTCGCCCAGGTTCTGCGACGACAGCAGGCTGCCATAAATCGATTCGGTGGTCTCGGCCGGGTTCCAGGGGTGCGGATTCACACCCACGATGTCATCCAGCGCAAAGCCCGACATGGCCGTGAACGCGCGGTTGCAATATTCCACCTGGCCGGCGACGTCCATCACGACAATGCCAAATGGGCTCTGTTCGATGGCTTGCGCCAGCAAATCGGTCATGTTGCGCGACAACGCAGGCCCCTGCCCGGGCTGCAACGCATCGCGCAGACGGTGCAGTTCGGATTCCAGCGAGGTTCCGGGTTCAGGGGTCATTGTGAGAGAGCAGGGTATTGTTGTTGTAAGAATGGAGCAAGCGGCGC
>JAVBYK010000144.1 GCA_030824095.1 bacterium | reverse complement strand
GAGGCCTGGATTTGTGGATCATAGAAGCGCAGCGCATTGCGTCCGCTGCCCTTGGCCTGGTACATGGACATGTCGGCGCGCTTGAGCAGATCGTCGATGCCGACATCCTGGCCTTCGAACAGGCACAGGCCCATGCTGGCCGAGCTATAGTGGGTCTGGTTTTCCAGCACATAGGGCTGATTGATAGCGGTCAAAACTTTCTCGCCCACACTTTCTGCCAGCACGGCCGCCTGCACCGCGTCCGGGCTCAGATCGACCAGAACGATGATGAACTCGTCACCGCCCAGGCGCGCCACTGTGTCGGCCTGGCGGACATTGCTCTGGATGCGCAGGGCAACATCGGCCAGCAACCGGTCGCCCATGTCATGTCCGCGCGTGTCGTTGATCCGCTTGAAGTTGTCTAGGTCGATCATCATCACCGCGCCCACCAGGTGGTTGCGCGCGCTGGCCGATAGGGCGCGCTGCAAGCGGTCGCGCAGCAGGCGCCGATTGGGCAGATTGGTCAGTGGGTCATAGAAGGCCAGTTGGTGGATGGCCTGTTCATCCAGCCCCAGCTTGGTCTGCATGTCGCCAAGTGCGCGCATGACCTTGCTGATTTCGTCCTTGCCGGCAGTGCGGATATCGGAGTCGTACTGGCCATTGGAGATGCGTCTGAAGACAGCGATGACCTGCTTGAGCGGGTTGATGATGGATGTGGTCAGCATCAGGCCCAGCCAGGTCATGAAGGCCATCGCCAACCCCAGCGCAACCAGGGCCATGAGGCGTGTGTTCTCGTAGCGGCGGACACCGCCGGTGTAGGTGTCGCGGGCGGTCTCCAGTTGCACCTGGTTCAGGGTCTGGAGGTCGGGTATGGCGCGGTGGTAGAGCGCTTGCGCCTTGGCTGCCAGTTCCTTGGTCTGTTCGTAGTGGCCCGAGCGCAGCGCGGCTGCGGCGGGCTTCAGTGCTTCCTGAATATAAGTGCCGCGGCTAAGGGTGAAGCGGTTGGCCAGTTCAAGGTGTTCGGGAGGGTGGGGGTATGCTGCGTACTGTTGCCACTGCGTGTCGATTTTTGCGATGTTGTCCTCAATCGCATGGGCCGTGCTCCGCGCCAGCTCCTGGTTCAGCGTGAGTTCAGAGGACCCGGTGCTGTGGGTGTGGATGCGGACGTCGCTCAGGGCCGTTTGCAGCAAGGTGCGATTGATCAGCATCAGGCGTGCAATGTCCGCCAGCTGCTGCAGTGGCAGCATGCGATCTTCGTATACGGATCGTAGGCTTTCCTTGGATGCCGCCAACCCAAAAATGCCGGCCGCCGCGAGCAAAAGCGATACGGATGCCGCCAGTGCCATGAGCGCAAAGAGGCGCACGCCAATATTGACGTCCAGCAGCCGCCTTGTCACGTAGAAATGAACTATTTCAAACAGTTTGAACACGCGCGTTTGGGTCCACAGGGTGGACGTACCGATCTGGCTAACGAGGCGTGTTCAGGGCCTCAACAACTTGGGGTCAGGGGCGGGGACCACCAAGTCAGGCGTTGGGCTTTGTTTATAGCAGGATAGTTTGCGTTACGTCAAACCTGTATTTTAAAAGTCACAAATTCAACGCTTCACCGGCCTGCACAATTTCATTGGCCAGGTCCACCAGCTTGCAGCGTTGCGTGCGTGCGGCATTGCGCAGTTTGTTGAACGCGTCGTTGCGCTTGAGGTGGAATTGCATCATCGTGATGCCCACTGCGACATTGATATTGCGTTCCGCGTCCAATGCCGCTTGCAGCTGCTGGCGGGATACGCGCAATTCCTGCAGTTCATTGGCCCGGGCGAGTGCGGCCTCCAGAGCCGGAACCAACTTGGGTATGTCCATGGGCTTGACCCAATAGCCCAGCGCGCCCAATTGGGTTGCCTGGTCAATCATGGGCTGGTCACTGTAGGCGCTGAGGATCACAAAGGGAATGCGATCCAGTTGGTGGAGCCGCTCGGCCAGGTACAGGCCGCTACTGCCTGATAAACGAATGTCGAGAATGGCCATGTCTGGACGGTCACCCCCGGCCAGGAAGGCTTCTGCTTCCTCGGCAGACTCCGCGCTGGTGATGCGGTAGCCGGCCTGCTGCAATCCCAGGGCCAGCGTGGACAGAACCAGACGGTCATCGTCGACCAGCAAGAGGTGAGGGAGTGGCGTTGTATTGTTCTGAGTCATGGGTTTCCATTGTTTCCAGTGTGATGACAGGAGGCTCGACCTGCAGCTGTGTAATCACCGTTGTGCTGCTTTGTTCCCGGGTCAGGGTGACGCCATGGCGTGGCATCAATGAATTGACCAGGTGCAAGCCGATGTGGTGATCCGGTGTCGGGTCCGTGGCGGGGCGTAACTCGCCGGCGTTTTCAATGGCCACCAGAATCACCTCGGGGCGCTCGCCTTTGCGCAGTCGCACCTGGACGTGTCCATGTGCCTTGCCTCCATGCTTGACGGCGTTGACAATCAGCTCATTGATGACCAGGGCCATGGGTACGGCCTCATTCTCGGCGACGATGCCCGCAACCCACCGTGGCGGGATGTCGACATGGATCGGTATTTGCCACATGGCCTGAACATTGCCGGCGATGGCGCTGGTCAATTCGCACAGGCGCACCGTGTCGGTGGATTTGCGTCCCTGCAGGCCGTGCAGCACAGCCACGCTGTGGACCTGGCTGATGGCCTGATCCAGGGGCTCGCGGGTTTCTGGATGGGCCGCCGCAAACTGACGCAGCAACCCGGTGATGCCCTGCAGATTGTTCTTGATGCGGTGGTGCACCTCGCGCACCAGGCTATTGCGGTGAGCCGCTTCATGTTGCAGACGCTTCTTTTCCTGCAGATACAGGTCGGTTGCATCCGTGAAATTGCCCACGAAGTGGGAAATTTCTCCGTTCTCATCGCGCACGGCGGTCATGGTCGTGCGACACAAATAGTCTTCACCATTCTTGCGCGTGTGCCACAGGTCGCCTTGCCATGATCCGGTGCGCTGGACTTCCTGCCACGCAGTTTCCCAGGCCATGGAGGGGTGCAGGTCCGCTCTGGCAAATATCGAGATGCTTCCTTCCACTTCCTCGCGGGCGTAACCGGTGATCTGGGTGAAGGCCTGATTCACCCGCAGAATCTTGAGCTGGTCATCCAGCACCAGCATGCCTTCCTGGCACTCGAAGGCAATGGCGGCGATGCGCCTTTCTTCCTCGATTTTCTTGCGTTCGGTGATGTCGGTGGAGATTCCGCACAGCGCGTAAATATCGCCCTCATCGTTGCGCAACGGCAGCTTCACGCTGAGGTAGATGGCTGTGGTGCCGGTGGCGGGATTGAAGACCGTTTCATCGGTCTTCAAGGTAATACCATGCTCCAAAACCTGCCGGTCATTGGCATGCAACTGCGCTACCGTTTTGGAGTCAAAAAACGCTTCATCTGTGGACCCCACAATTCCTTCCATGCCAACACCTCGCTTGCGGCGCATGGTGCGATTGGCAAACAGGTAGCGACCGTTGAGGTCCTTGAGGTAGATGTAGGCCTCGATATTTTCCAGAATATCCAGAAATTTCCGCTCGTTGCGCTTCAAGGCGTCTTCCCGCTGCGCCAACGCCGCCAGCAGGCCGTTGAACCCACCGATGACCTGGCCGATTTCATCCTGGCGGGTGATGGGAAGGGGCTCCAATGGAAGTGGTGAGGCGGACATGACCGCCAGCCTGCCTGCCGCTTCGCTTAAGGGTGTGAGATACCGCCTGAGTGTCCACCACGTCAGGGCGCCCGCCAGAATGGTCAGGACTGCGGTTGCCAGCAACATGCGTTGCTGCAAATTGTGGATGGGGGCAAATGCCTCTGCGGTGGGGAGCGCCGCTGCAACGTACCAGTTGCCCAGAGGAATGCTGCGTGCAGAGGCCAGAACTTCGACGCCCAGGGCATTGACGGTGACACCGGAACCTTCGTAACCCTGGAAGAATCGATCGACCAGTGCGTTGGTCCCGGCGGGGGAAAGCACTTCCATGATGCGGCTTTTGTCGGTTGCCGTGACGATGAGCCGGTGTTGGGGTGCCACCAGCATGTAGCCGCCCGTCTTGCTGTAGCGGTTTTGTGTGATTTGATCGAGGAAATTGGGCGTTCCCAAATTGGTCACTCCCGATAGGGCGCCCACTACCCGGTGTTGCGCGTCGCGGATCGGGACTGTCATGCCAAACACAGGCGCCATCAGTTTCTTGCCAAGCACGGGGCTGCCAACAGTGGACTTCCCGTCCTGAAGTGCTGCGGCAATCGTGTCGATGTCCATGTAATTGGTGCCGACGCGTCCTGCCGAGCGGGGTGCCTCCGCAATCGCATCGCCATTTCTTTGATAGGCAATCACACCGGCGTTGAAATTGTTTTGCAGCAAGGGCAGGCTATTCAGGAAATTCTGAGTGGCCTGCGCGTTGTCCAGAAGGGACGGTGTCATCATGGCCGCAGCCGTTTCCAGTGCGTTCAATCGGTCGCTGAGGGCGTTGTTGACGTTGGCGGCGATGACCGAGACCGTGGAGAACTGCTGTTCACCCAGCGTGCGCTCCATATCCTGGTGCAGGATATGGCTGGCGTAGTAGGACAACGACCACAGGCTTGCCAGGAAGAGCGCCAGCATGGACAGGGTGACCCGGGTCGTAAGAGATTGCCATGGAGCAACGATAGATGCCATTCTGGTCTCGGAGTAATCTACGCTTTCTGGGCGCCATGGTCCTCAAGCAGACTGCATTGTGGAATGACTGTCAGTGTGAGTATACGTAGCAGCATGCCGCTCTCTTGGTGTGGCGTTCGTGCATGCACAGTCCTAGAATCACCGGCTATCAACACCAGCCGCGCGCAGCTACTGGAACATGCTGTTCGCGGCGCATTGGATTGGCAGGTCGCATTGATTACAGAAGACTTCCATCGGTCCGAGCCTGAAGGCTATGGCGAGGGTACTCGCGCTGCGTTGCGAATTGTGTTGATCTACGCCCTGTTCGCAAGCCTGTGGATATTGCTGTCGGATCGGGCCGTGACCTTGCTGTTTCAGGATGTGCGCTCTATCGCAATGGCCAGCATGCTGAAGGGCTGGCTGTTTGTCGCTGTGACAGCCTTGTTGCTCTTTGGACTGATACGCCGCCTGGCGGGGGGGCTCCAGAACACGGTGGAAATGCTCCGGCAACGGGAGAAAGACCTTCAGGAAAGCGAAGGCCTGTTGCTGGAGTCGCAGCGCATCGCGGGTCTTGGCAGCTATGTG
>JAVBYK010000327.1 GCA_030824095.1 bacterium | reverse complement strand
CGCCAGATCCCGTCGGACAGCTCCAATCTGGACGAAGCATTCAGCTTTGATACGGGTTTCGCCAAAGCCGAACCCGAGAACGCCAGCCTGCGGCAGCAGCGTTATGAAGCCGAACGAGTGGAATGGAATCGCATCAAGACGTCACAGCGGGCCGCAGACTTCTTTGGCTTCCTGCAGCGCTACCCCAATGGGTTCATCAGCGAAATGGCGCAGTTCCGTGCGGACCAGTTGCAGCGGCCACTGCTGGTGGCGCAGCGCCGACGCGATGGCATTGCCACGCTGGTCAGCGGCACCAATCGTTTTGCCAAGGGCGATCAGTACACCCTGCTGACCACTGATCTGCTGACCGGGATCGTGCAGCGCAATGTGCAGAGTGTGAGCTTTGCGGACAACAACCGCGTTGAAATCAATGGCGGCGCCACGGTGTACGACCAGATGGGGGCGTTGATCCGCGATGACTCGGGCATCAAGGACCCGCCCATCATGATGGTCCCGGCCGATATTTCGCTGGGCAAGCGCTGGAGTGCTGCCTTTGTGAACCGCATCGGTGGGTATGACGTGCGTGTGACGCTGGACTTCAAGACGGTGGCGCTGGAAGAGCTGGAGATACCCGGAGCACGCATCAAGACCTACAAGGTGGACATTGACGGCTTCGCCCACCTGAATGGCATGAGCGGCCACTTTACCGGCACGCTGTGGATTGAGCCCACCACCATGCGCCTGGTGCGGTATGACCGCATGCTGCGCGGTGGCAGCCGGATTGTGGATTCCAGCAGCCAGGTGGTGGTGGACTACCATCCCGCTCCGCGTTGAGAGACGTGCGCATGCACTCCACCAGTAGCTATTGATTTGATAGCTACTTATCTATATTCCACGAGGGCTATCGGCCGATTTTGCCAAAAATCATTCCGCCAGAACGTCCTCAGGCCGCAACCCGCCCGGTCAGCCCGCGCGGGATGGCCTGCAGCAGCTGCTTGGTGTAGGCATGCTGTGGATTGCGGTAGATGTCCTCGGCCAGGCCGCGCTCCACAATCTCGCCCTTGCTCATGACCAGCATGTCGTCGGCCATGTACTTGACCACCGCCAAGTCGTGGCTGATGAAGACGTAGGACAGGCCGAACTCCTCCTGCAGGTCCAGCAGCAGGTTCAGCACCGTGGCCTGCACGCTGACGTCCAGGGCGCTCACGCTTTCGTCGCAGACGATGATCTCCGGCTTCATGGACAGGCAGCGCGCAATGGCGATGCGCTGGCGCTGGCCACCGGAGAACTCGTGCGGGTATTTGCCGAACGCATCGCGCGGCAGGCCGACCTTTTCCAGCAGGCTCAGGGCCATGCGGGCGCGGTCGTCTTCGTCCTTGCCGATGCCGTGGATGCGCATGGGCTCCATCAGGATCTGGGCGATGGTGAAGCGCGGGTTGAGGCTGGCGTAGGGGTTCTGGAAAATGATCTGGATGCGGCTGCGGTAGGGGCGCATCTGGTCACCGCTGAGCGTGGCCAGGTCTTTGCCCTCAAACAGGATGCTGCCGGTAGTGGCCGCCGTCAGGCGCGTGAGCATCATGCCGATGGTGGTCTTGCCGGAGCCGGACTCGCCCACCACACCCAGGGTGCGACCCTTGTGCAGCGTGAAGTCGGCCTTCTGCACCGCCGGGAATACGCTGTGGCCGAACAGCCCCTTCTTGAAACGGTATTCCTTGCGCAGGCCCTGCACGGTGACCAGCGGCTCACCGCCGGCTGCCACCGTCACACGTTGTTCGGTCTCGATGGGGCGGCCGTTGACGAAGTCGTCGATCACCGGCAGGCGCCGGGGCCGCGTGTCCAGATTGGGGCGGCAGGCGATCAGGGCGCGGGTGTAGGTGTCCTTGGGGGCGTTGAAGATGGTTTCCACATCACCCGTCTCGCGCACCAGGCCGTGGCGCATGACGATGACCTGATCCGAGATTTCCCCCACCAGGCCCAGGTCGTGGCTGATGAACAGCACACTCATCTTCTTGCGCTGCTGCAGGCGGGCAATCAGGTCGGTGATCTGGCGCTGCACCGTCACGTCCAGCGCGGTGGTGGGTTCGTCGGCAATCAGCAGCTTGGGCTCGCAGGCAATCGCCATGGCGATCATCACGCGCTGCTGCTGGCCGCCGGAGAGTTCATGCGGGTAGGACTTGAGGCGTTCCTTGGGGTTGGGGATGCCGACCTCGGTCATCAACTCCAGCGCCCGGTCCAGCGCCTGGCGGGCGTTGAGCTTCATGTGGATGCGCAGCACCTCGGCAATCTGCTCGCCCACGGTGAACACCGGGTTCAGCGAGCTCATGGGCTCCTGGAACACCACCGAGATGTCGCGCCCGCGCATGGCGCGCATGTCTTCGACGGAAGCGGTCAGCAGGTCGCGGCCGTCGTAGAGGATCTTGCTGTCGGCACCGAGGATGGCGTTGTCGGGCAGCAGGCGCACGATGCTCATCGCGGTGACGCTCTTGCCACTGCCGGATTCGCCCACCAGGGCTACGGTGGAGTTGGCGGGGATGTCGAAACTCACGCCCTTGACGGCCTGGGCCGTCGAGGTCTTGCTCATGCGAAACGACACTTGCAGGTCTTGAACGCTAATCAGATTGTTCATGTTCTTTTCCAATCAGTTGGGGTCAGAGCACATTGCTGCGCAAGTGGTCTGACCCCAAGGAATCACTATCGCAATTTGGGGTCCAGCGCATCGCGCAGGGCATCAGTCAGCAGCGCGAAGGCGGTGACGAAGGTAGCCATGAACAGGGTCGCGGTGGCCAGTTGCCACCATTTGCCCTGCACCAGTTCGGTTTGCGCCTCGGCCAGCATGGTGCCCCAGCTGACCATGTCAATCGGCACCCCCAGCCCCAGGTAGGACAGGATGACCTCGGCCTTGATGAAGCTCACCACATGCAGGCTCAGCTGCACCAGCACCACGTGGCTGATGTTGGGCAGGATGTGGCTGAACATGCGTGCGGCGTGTGACGCGCCAATCGCCTCGGCCGCCTGCACGTATTCGCGCGAACGGTGCTTCATGTACTCGGCACGCACCAGGCGGTAGATGCCGGTCCAGCCGACCAGGCTCAGGATGATGACCACGGTCCAGACGCCACTGCCCAGCGTACTCGCCAGCGGGCCGGATTTGAGCACTGCCGCCAGCGCGAACACCAGCAGGATGTAGGGGATGGCGGTGAACACGTTGTAGACCCATTCCAGGAAGTCACCCGCACGCCCACCGAAGTAGCCCCCGATGGCCCCGAGAACGGTGCCGATCAGCGTCGCGAACAGGGCCGCCGTCAGCCCCACGGTGATGGACACCTGCGCGCCCTTGATCACCTTGGCAAAGACGTCACGACCCTGCTGGTCGGCGCCAAAGGGCAGCGTGTCGGCCTTCACCAGCACTTCGGTCTTGAACTGGGCGGCGCGCTCGTCCCACTCCTTGTAGCGCGGAGCCAGGGGGTCCACATCGCTGATGTCCACATTCGGCGCGGCCACGGTTTCCACGATGGCGTTCTGCGTGCCGTCGGCAATTTTGCCCACCAGGGTTGGCGCGGCAAATGGCACACCCACTTCCTTCTGCCAGTCTTTCGCCACCAGGCCCAACTGGGCTGCCAGCACCAGCACAATGAAAAACAGGGTCACGTACAGCGACACCATGCCCACCCGGTCCGTCTTCAGGCGCAGCCAGGCCTGTTTCCACACGCCGGGTGAGTGGGGAAGGGATTGCAAAATTTCGGCGGTCATTTCAGCGTCACCCTTGGATCAACAAACTTGTACAACACATCGGTGATCAGGTTGATCACCATCGTCAGCGCGGCCAGATAGACCGTGGCCGCCTGGATCACGGGGTAGTCACTGCGGTTGACCGCCACCAGAATCTCGCGCCCCAGGCCCGGAATGGAGAAGAACACTTCGATGAGGAAGGAGCCAATGAACACGCCCGGCAGGCCGGTGGCCACATTGGTCAGGATCGGGATCATGGCGTTGCGCAGCACATGCTTGAACAGAATGGCGTTTTCCGAAACACCCTTGGCCCGCGCGGTGCGCACATAGTCCTGGCCGATTTCGTCCAGGAAGAAGCTGCGGTACAGGCGCGTCTGCGGCGCCAG
The DNA here is from genome assembly GCA_030824095.1 of bacterium. GTDB lineage: Bacteria > Pseudomonadota > Gammaproteobacteria > Burkholderiales > Burkholderiaceae_C > Allorhodoferax. Next base: position 1,127 of record JAVBYK010000327.1, on the reverse strand, counting down.
GCTCACCAGCACGGCCAGAAACACCGGCAGCGGTGCGTAGGTTGCCAGGTTCTTCCAGACGCTGTTGCTCCAGCCCTGCACCGGAAACCAGCCCAGCACAAAACCAAACAGGTATTGGCCGACGATGATGTAGACCAGGAAGCTGACGGACAGCGCCACGGTGCTGATGATCATGATGGCCCGGTCGGTCAGGCTGCCACGCACATAGGCCACGGCCAGGCCTGCGCCGATGGCCAACACCACTTCCAGCAGCAGGATCGGGACCATGATGGTCAGCGTGGCGGGCAGGCGGGTGGCAAAAATATCGGAGATGGCCTCGTTGGTGGTCCAGCTCTTGCCCCAGTTGAAGGTGAAGACCTGCTGCACAAAGACCCAAAGCTGCTCCAGCACGGACTTGTCCAGGCCCAGTTGGGCCCGCAGCGAGGCCAGCCGTTCGGGCGAGGCCCTCAGACCGGCCATGATCTCGACCGGATCACCCCCAAACAGTTTGAACAGGAAGAAGATGAGCAGAATCACCCCCAGCAGGGTGGGAAGCATTTGCCAGATGCGTCGCAGGATGTAGGAAAGCATAGATTGGGGTAACTAGGGTTAAACGCTGATGCAGCGGAACAAGGCGCGGATTATGCTTGCACGTTTTGCTTTAGGCATTGGTGTTTGTATGAGGGTGACTATGGGTTTAGGAAAAATAGGGGCAGCCTTGGTTGTGCTGTGCTGGGGTTTTGGCGCCGTTGGAGAGACGGCTAGCAAGACTCAGGCCGAAAAGGTTTTGCGCTACGCGTTCGAAATTGCCGAGACCGGGTTCGACCCGGCGCAGATTTCTGATTACTACTCGCGCACGGCCACCGAGAACATGTTTGACGCGCTGTACCGCTACGACTACCTGGCGCGGCCCGCCAAGGTGGTTCCCAATGTGGCGCAGGGCATGCCGGTCGTTGCCGATGACTTCAAAACCTTCACGGTCAAGGTCAAGCCCGGCATCTACTTTGCAGACGACCCGGCCTTTGGCGGCAAGAAGCGCGAGTTGACTGCGCAGGACTTCGTCTACACCATCAAGCGGATTTTTGACCCCAAAACCAAGAGCCAGGTCTATTCCGATCTGGAAGAAGTCAAGCTGCTGGGCATGGATG
>JAVBYK010000328.1 GCA_030824095.1 bacterium | reverse complement strand
GACTCTGAGCCCACCGGCTACAAGATCGACGACTTCTACTACCTGAGCCGCACCTCGCTGGTCAAGGACGAAAAACACTACGACAAGTTCGACCGCGCCTTTGCCGCCTATTTCAAGGGCGTGGAGATGCTGGCCGACTTCACCAAGGAGATTCCTGCGGAGTGGCTGCGCAAGAGCCTGGAGCTCAACCTCAGCCCCGAGGAGCTGGCCAAGATCGAGAAGATGGGCTGGGACGAGTTGATGGAAACCATCAAGAAGCGCCTGGAAGAGCAGAAGGAACGCCACGAAGGCGGCAACAAGTGGATTGGCACCGGCGGCACCTCCCCGTTTGGTGCCTACGGCAAGAACCCGCAGGGCATTCGCATCGGCCAGGACAAGGGCCGCAACCGCAGCGCCGTCAAGGTCTGGGACCAGCGCGCCTACAAGGACTACGACGACACGCAAGAGCTGGGCACGCGCAACATCAAGGTGGCGCTGCGCCGCCTGCGCAAGTTCGCCCGCGAAGGCCACGAGGATGAGCTGGACCTGGAGACCACCATCAGCAAGACGGCGGCCAATGCCGGCTACCTGGACATCAAGATGCGGCCCGAGCGCCACAACAACGTCAAGGTGCTGCTGCTGATGGACGTGGGCGGCACCATGGACGACCACATCCAGCGCGTGGAAGAACTCTTCAGCGCCACCAAGACCGAGTTCAAGCACCTGGAGTTCTATTACTTCCACAACTGCGTCTACGACTTCATGTGGAAGAACAACCGGCGCCGCTTTGCCGAGAAGTTCGAGACCTGGGACATCATCCGCAAGTACAACAAGGACTACAAGCTGATCTTTGTCGGCGACGCCACGATGAGCCCCTACGAGATCCTGCAACCGGGCGGCAGCGTGGAATACAACAATGAAGAGGCCGGCGCCGAATGGCTGCAGCGCCTGATCCACGCCTTCCCCAAGTTCGCCTGGATCAACCCCGAGCCGCAGGGCGTCTGGCAATACCGCCAGAGCATCGCCGTGGTGCAGCAGATCGTGCACAACCGCATGTACCCGCTGACCCTCAAGGGTCTGGAAGAGGCCATGCGGCACCTGACGAAGTAGCAGTGAGTGCCACGTGCGGAGCCCTTTACAATCGCCGCTCGCTGGTCTCCGTAGTTCAATGGATAGAACGGCCCCCTCCTAAGGGGCAGATACAGGTTCGATTCCTGTCGGGGGCACCAGCCATCAAAATGCCGGAAAGGTCAAAAGCCTTCCGGCTTTTTTTGTTTCTACTGACTTGCTACAACCAGGCGTACCCATCAGAATTCAGAAAAGTCCGTGGCGGAGGGAATTACTCCCTGGCCTGGAACCGGAAAGAGGAAATGGCTCCATGAAACTCTCCTTGTTGATCGCCGCGTCGTTCGTTGCCGTTCTTTGCTCCAACGCGGACGCCCAAGCCCGAAAATGCACCGCCCCCGACGGCAAGGTCACCTACAGCGACGTCGCCTGCCCGGACAGCACCGCAGCCGAGCGCACGGTGGAGACCCGTGGCAACACGCTGGACGGCTCGGCGCTACGGGATCAAGTGCAAAAGGACAAGGCCGCCGCCACGCAAGTCGACGCCACAGAGCGCGAGCGCGCGGCGTTTGAGGCGGGCAGTCGCCAGCAGGCGCAAGCCCAGGCAGCCGCAGCAGCGAAGCAGGAGGCGCAGAAGGCCCAGAGTGACGAGGCCGCCTATGGCAACTGCGTGCGCGATGTGGAGCGCCAATCCGTCACAGAAGACGTCAGGGCCGAGTTGTTTGCGGCGTGTCGCACGGCGGGTACCAGCCAGCGCCAGAGCGGCGTGTCAGATGCCGCCTTGCGCGAATGCGTACGCGGTGTGGAGCGCACGGGCGCCTTTCCCAAGGACAAGGCGCGGCAGATCGCGATCTGCCATGGGGCGGACGTGAAGCCCGAGCCGCCGGTTGTGGTGCTGCGCCCCAGCGCGCGGACCATGGGGCCACCGCGGGTCACCACCTGCAATGGCAACCAGTGCTCGGACGACGCCGGCCAGCGCTATTTCAAGCAACAGGGTACCGGGCTGATGCGTGAGGACGGCAAACTTTGCCAACTTGGCGCGGGCAATACGGTGCGTTGCCCCTGAAAATTGCTACTCTATTGATAGCAAAATAAGCCCATTCCACGAGGGCTATAGCCTTATTTTGCTTAAAGCTGCACCGCTACCGGCGTAGCACAAGCACACAGATCCCCGCCAGCGGGGGCGGGCCATCCACGCAGGCCGTCGTCAGGCGGTCTCGCTGTGCTTCTTGCCGAACAGGCGAGCAAAGAACCCGCTGGGTCGCGCCGCGGCCCGCTGGACGATCGCGGTTTGCGCCATCTGGCTGGCATGCCATTTACCGAAGCGCAGGTCATGGGTCATGATGTGGCCGATCAGCCACTTGTTCAGGAAGCGGCGCAGTTCCTGCACCCGGTCTTCGGTCCACTCGGCACCACTGCCCAGGAAATCTGCCACCTGCCCGGCAAACTCTTCATGCAACTTGAGATGCTGCTCAAACGCCGGGTAACCGCTCTTCTCCATCATGTCCTGCTCGTTGGAGAAGTGCGTCACCACGTAGTCCAGCAACTCTTCCACAGTCTGATCCACCGATTCCAAATTGAGTGCACGCACCAGCGTGAACAGGTGCCGATGCTCCTGATCCACCTGGACGACACCGATCTTGAACCCTTCACGCCACTCGATGACGTAGGGTGCTTTTTTGACCTCGGTTACTTCTGTCATGGATAGTTTCCTTCTTGAATTGCCAATTGCCGAATGGGGTGCCGGACGCTGCTTGGCAAAACTGTACGCTGCATCGCAATATAGGGTAAGCCCTAGGGTGCGATATGTACGACTTCGTTGAGTTACATCAACGATTCAAGGCCTGCCGTTGAAGCAGTTCAAGGGCCAAAGCCCAGGCCCCTCTAGCGACCGGCGCCGCGCAGGGTCCGGCTGAGCAGGATGACCGGGATCAGCCCCACCAGCACCAGGGCCAGGCAGGGCAACGCAGCCTCACCCAGGCGCTCGTCGCGCGCCAGCTGGTAGGCGACCACGGCCAGCGTGTCGCTGTTGAAGGGGCGCAGCACCAGCGTGGCGGGCAACTCCTTCATGACATCGACAAACACCAGCAGGGCAGCCGCGGCCACCGAGCGGCGCAACAGTGGCCAGTGCACCCGCACCAGCGTCTGCGCACCGCTGGCACCGAGCATGCGGGCCGAATCATCCAGGCTGACGGGCAAACGGGCATAGCCGCTTTGCAGCGACTGCAGGGCCACCGCACAGAAGCGCACCAGATAGGCCCAGACAATGCCCACTGCGGTCGCGGTCACCCAGTAGCCCACTTGCCAGTCCGGTGCCCAGGCTTGCAGCCAGCCCACCGGCAGCAGCAGGCCCACCACGACCACCGCACCCGGAACGGCATAACCCAGACTGGCCAGTTGCGCCGCCGCCCGAACCAAGCGGTGGGCACTGCGCCGAACACTGAAGGCCAGCAACAGCGCCACCCCCACCGCCAGGGCGGCCGTGATGGCGCCCAGGCGCACGCTATTCCACGCCCACTCACCAAAACGCTGCCATGGCAGCCCCGCCCAGTCGGCCGTGAGCGGTCTGAGCATGAACAGCACCGGCAGCACAAAACCCATGGCAACCGGCAGCAGGCACAGCAGCCAGACCCAGCCAACCTGACCGCCTTGCAGGCGCACCGCCTGGGCGTCGGCCGATCCGGCGCGGGCACCCTTGGTGACCGCAAAGCGCATGCGCCGCTGGGCCCGGCGCTCCAGCCCCAGCAGGATCGCCACCAGCACCAGCAACACGGTGGCCAGTTGCGCGGCAGCGATGCGGTTGTCCATGGACAGCCAGGCCTTGTAGATGCCCGCAGTGAAGGTCTGGATGCCGAAATAGCTCGACACGCCAAAATCCGCCAGCGTTTCCATCAGCGCCAGCGCCACGCCAGCGGCCACGGCCGGGCGCGCCAGCGGCAGCGCCACCGCACGCATGCGCCGACCCAGCGGGGCGCCCATCAGGCGGGCCGCTTCCATCAGGTGCACGGTGCGCTCGCCCAAAGCGGTACGCGCCAGCAAATAGACATAAGGGTAGAGGGCGAAGGTAAACACCCAGGCCGCGCCGGCCACATTGCGCACCTCGGGAAACACCCGCCCCTGCAGGCCGAACGCGGCACGCAGACCAGTCTGCAGCGGGCCGCTGAACTGCAGGAAGTCGGTGTACGCATAGGCCACCACATAAGCAGGCATGGCCAATGGCAACAGCAGGGCCCACTCCAGCACACGACGCCCGGGGAAATCAAACAGGGTTACCGCCAATGCGGTGGACAGGCCCACCAGAGCCACCCCCAGCGTCACCAGCACACACAGCAGCAAGGTGGTCCAGAGGTAATCCGGCAACACGGTGCCGGCCATTTCACGCAGGATGTCCATGGCCTGACCTGCGCCCTCACCCACCGGCAACCAAGAACCCAATACCGTCAGCACCGGCGCCATCAGCGCGCTGACCAGCAGCAGGAGCATCCAGCGCGACAGGAACGAGGGAGAAATGGTGGTGTGCATGGCGGCCACTGGCCCTGGCTAAATGAGAATTGTAATCATCTAAAATCCAGACCATGTTCCTGGAAATCTCGCAATTGCAAGTCCGCTACGCTGGCAGATCCCAGGCTGCGGTGAATGGTGTTTCGTTCGGCCTGCGTACCGGCGACATCGGCGTGCTGATCGGCCCATCGGGCTGCGGCAAGACCACGTTGCTGCGCGCCGTAGCGGGTCTGGAAGCCGCCAGTGGCGGCCAGATCAAGATGGGCGGGCACGTGGTCAGCAACGCGCAGGCCAGCGTGCCGGCAGAGAAACGCCGCATCGGCATGGTGTTCCAGGATTACGCGCTGTTTCCCCATCTGGACGTGGGCCATAACGTGGCCTTTGGCATCCACGACTGGCCCAGCACCGAGCGCGCGGCCCGTGTGGCCGAGGTGCTGGAGTGGGTCGGCCTGTCCGACTCGCAGCGCCGCTATCCGCATGAACTCTCCGGCGGCCAGCAGCAACGTGTGGCCCTGGCCCGTGCCCTGGCACCGCGCCCGCAACTACTGTTGCTGGACGAGCCGTTTTCCAACCTCGATGTGGATTTGCGCGAACGCCTGGCGCACGAGGTGCGCGGCATTTTGAAGGCCGCTGGCGCCACCGCCCTGTTCGTGACCCACGACCAGTTGGAGGCCTTTGCGATTGGCGACATGATTGGCGTCATGCACGAGGGCGC
>JAVBYK010000132.1 GCA_030824095.1 bacterium | reverse complement strand
ACGGTGTCGGGTTCCTGGCCTGACAGGCCCAGCAGCACCGCCACGTCGCTGGCGTGGCCCTTGCCGGTAGCGCCCAGCGAGCCGTGCAGGTGGCAGCGCACGGTGGCCGTCTGCGCCAACACGCCGGCCTGTTGCAGGCGCAGCACGAACTGGCGCGCCGCCCGCATCGGCCCCACGGTGTGGGAGCTGCTGGGGCCAATGCCGATTTTGAACAGGTCGAAAACTGAAACTGCCATGTGTGGCCCCTTGTCTTGAAATTTGGGTGACCCGGAATATAGGCTATAGAATCAGAGCCTACGTGATCGGGAGAGACTGTCCCAAGTGCAAATGGACAGCGCCGAAGGAGCAACCGCCCCGGAAACTCTCAGGCAAAAGGACCGATCACTTCACTGAACTCTGAAGAGTTGTCGGGTTCGTCATCCGACACACCGCAGGAGCAAGCGGCATGGCCAATGGCCCATGCCGTGAATCTCTCAGGTACCAAACAGAGGGGGCGTACACCGCACATGGCGTGCGGCAGTACTCCCATCCTCGACGTGTTTGGAAACCTGAAACCATGAAATCAATCGCAGTCATTGGCGGCGGAATCACGGGCGTCACAACCGCCTACGCCCTGGCACAACGCGGCTTTGCCGTCACCCTGTTTGAGAAGAATCGTTACGCGGCGATGGAGACCTCGTTCGCCAACGGCGGGCAGCTCTCCGCTTCGAATGCCGAAGTGTGGACCCATTGGTCCACCATCCTCAAGGGGCTCAAGTGGATGCTCAAGAGCGACGCCCCTTTGCTGGTGAACCCCAAACCGAGCTGGCACAAGATCAGCTGGTTTGCCGAATTCATCGCCAACATTCCCCACTACCAGCGCAACACGGTGGAGACCGCACGCATGGCGGTTGCTGCACGCGAGCACCTTTTTGCCTGGGCGCAGGCCGAAGGTGTGGACTTCGATCTCAAGAAGGAAGGAATCCTCCACATCTACCGCGACAAGAAGGGGTTTGACCATGCGGGCCATGTGTCCAAGTTGCTCGCGCAGGGCGGATTGCCACGCCGTGCCGTCACATCGGCCGAGATGAAGGCCATCGAGCCCACGCTGGCGGGGACCTATTACGGTGGTTATTTCACAGAAAGCGACTCCACCGGCGACATCCACAAGTTCACCAATGGCCTGGCCGCTGCCATCGAACGCCTGGGCGTGACTGTGCGGTATGAGCAAAGTGTCACAGCCTTGCAGGCTGACGATACAAGTGCCACGGTGGTGGTCGACGGTACTTCGGGCCCCGAAGTGCACACGTTTGATGGGGTGGTGGTGTGTGCGGGTGTTGAAAGCCGGCGCTTTGCCGCGCAACTGGGCGACCGCGTGAACATCTACCCGGTCAAGGGTTACTCCATCACCGTCAACCTGCTGGATGCCCAAAGTCAGGCAGCAGCACCCCATGTCAGTCTGCTCGATGACGAGACCAAATTGGTCACGAGCCGTCTCGGCGTCGATCGCTTCCGCGTGGCGGGGACGGCGGAGTTCAACGGCTACAACAAGGATATCCGTGCAGACCGCATCCGCCCATTGGTGGAGTGGGTGCATCAGTGCTTCCCGGGTGTCAGCACGCGCCAGGTTCTGCCATGGGCAGGCCTGCGTCCCATGATGCCCAACATGATGCCGCGCGTGGGCCGTGGGCAGACCGCCAATGTGTTCTACAACACCGGCCACGGCCATTTGGGCTGGACCCTGTCGGCAGTGACTGCCGACATGGTGGCCAATGTCGTGAAGGACGCCATGCCGGGCCGCGCGTCTTTGGCTGTTCCGGATCGCGGTTTCTCCCGTCAACCGGCCTGAAGCAACCTCCCTATTTGACCTGATACCCCTGTTTAAAAACGAAAGGAAAACTCCATGAAAACTCACAACACCATCCTCAGTGCCATCGCATTGGCATGCATGACCGCTACCGGTGCCATGGCACAGAATGCCGTTGTTGCGATTGCCCACGTGGGCCCCACCAGCGGCCCGATTGCCCATCTGGGCAAGGACAATGAAAACGGTGCACGGCTGGCGGTGGAAGAACTCAATGCCGCAGGCGTCACCATCGGCGGCAAGAAAGTCACGCTGAAGCTGCTGGTGGAAGATGACGCAGCAGACCCCAAGCAGGGAACGGCCGTTGCCCAGAAGCTGGTGGATGCCAAGGTTGCTGGCGTGGTTGGCCACATGAACTCGGGCACCAGCATCCCGGCCTCGCGCATTTACAGCAATGCAGACATCCCGCAAGTGGCGCCGTCGGTGACCAACCCCAAGTACACCCGCCAGGGCTTCAAGACCACGTTCCGCGTGGTGGCCGACGATGCTCAGCTGGGTGGCACGATGGGGCGCTATGCGATTTCCACCCTGAAGTTGAAGAACGTGGCGGTGATCGATGACCGAACGGCCTACGGGCAGGGTGTGGCCGATGAGTTCACCAAGGCCGTGACTGCTGCAGGTGGGACGGTGGTTGCCAAGGAGTTCACGACAGACAAGGCGACGGACTTCTCCGCCATTCTCACCAGCATCAAGAGCAAGAAGCCAGACCTGGTGTTCTTTGGTGGCATGGACTCCGTGGCCGGACCCATGCTGCGCCAGATGAAGTCACTGGGCCTCCATGCCAAACTCATGGGCGGCGATGGCATCTGCTCGGAAGAGTTTGTGAAGCTGGCGGGCAATGCGCTGTCTGACAACCTGGTCTATTGCGCGCAGGCCGGTGGCGTGGACGCGAAAGACAAACCCGCTTACGACGCATTCAAGGCCAAGTACAAGAAGCGCTTTGGCAACGACGTGCAGATGTATTCACCCTATACCTACGATAGCGTGAAGTTGATGGTGGCCGCGATGGTGAAGGCAGACTCGTCTGACCCGGTCAAGTACCTTCCCGCACTGGCTGCGACCAGCTATCAGGGTGTGACGGGTTTGATCACCTTTGACAGCAAGGGTGATATCAAGAACGGTGCCCTGACCCTGCGTACCGTCAAGGGTGGCAAGCTGGAGGACTTGGCCGTCATCCGTTAAAAAGAAAAAGGGGTGCCCGGTTTCTCCGGGCACCCCTTTGTGTGTTGTCGAAGTGACTGCCTGACGTCAGCCTTCGACCAGATCGGCCACCGGAACGCAGGAACAGAACAGGTTGCGGTCACCGTAGACGTTGTCCACGCGGCCCACGGCCGGCCAGTACTTCACGGCCTTGAGCGTGGCCACCGGGAAGGCACCCACTTCACGGCTGTAGGGGCGGTCCCACTCGGCGCCCAGCAGGCTGGCCGCGGTGTGTGGGGCGTGCTTGAGCGGGTTGTTGTCCTGCGGCCATTCGCCCTTTTCGACCTTGGTCACTTCACCGCGGATGGCGATCATGGCGTCGATGAAACGGTCCAGCTCGGCCAGGGTTTCGCTCTCGGTGGGTTCCACCATCAGGGTGTTGACAACTGGGAACGACAGGGTGGGCGCGTGGAAGCCGTAGTCCATCAGGCGTTTGGCCACGTCCTCGGCCATCACGCCGCTGGTGTCTTTCAGGCCGCGCAGGTCCAGGATGCACTCGTGCGCCACATGGCCGTTGGCGGAGGCGTACAGCGTGGGGTAATGGTTCTTCAGGCGGGCGCTGATGTAGTTGGCCGCGAGGATGGCCGCCTCGGTGGCGTGCTGCAGGCCATCCGGGCCCATCATGCGGCAGTACATCCAGCTGATCGGCAGCACGGCGGCATTGCCCAAGGGTGCTGCGCTGACGGCGCCAGTGCCGGGTACGCCGCCGGCCTTGTGGCCCGGCAGGAAGGGCACCAGGTCTTCGACCACGCAGACGGGGCCGACACCGGGGCCGCCACCGCCGTGGGGGATGCAGAAGGTCTTGTGCAGGTTCAGGTGGCTGACGTCGCCGCCAAACTCGCCGGGGGCGGCGGTGCCGACCAGGGCGTTCATGTTGGCGCCGTCCACGTAGACGCGGCCGCCGTGGCTGTGCACCAGGGCGCACAGTTCCTTGACGCTGGTCTCGAACACGCCGTGCGTGCTGGGGTAGGTGATCATTACCGCTGCGAGCTGCGAGCTGTATTGCTCACATTTCGCTTTGAGGTCGGCCATGTCCACGTTGCCGTTGTCATCGCACTTCGTGACGACCACCTGCAGACCAACCATCTGGGCGCTGGCCGGGTTGGTGCCGTGCGCGCTGCTGGGGATCAGGCAGATGGTGCGGTGCGCTTCGTTGCGCGAGGCGTGCCAGGCGCGAATGGCCAGCAGGCCGGCGTATTCACCCTGGCTGCCGGCGTTGGGCTGCAGGCTGATGCCGGCGTAGCCGGTGGCAGCGCACAGCCAGGCGCGCAGTTGCGCATCCAGCTCGGTGTAGCCTTGGCGCTGATCGGCGGGGGCAAACGGGTGGATGTTGGCAAACTCCGGCCAGGTGATGGGAATCATCTCGCTGGTGGCATTGAGCTTCATCGTGCAGCTGCCCAGTGGGATCATGCTGCGGTCCAGTGCCAGGTCCTTGTCGCTCAGCATGCGGATGTAGCGCAGCATGCCGGTCTCGGAGTGGTAGGTGTTGAACACCGGGTGGGTCAGGAAGCTGCTGGTGCGGCGCAGCGCGGCGGGGATCATCAGCTCGACATTGGATTCCAGCGCTTCCACGGTGGGCAGGGCCTGGCCGTCCTTGGCGAAGAAGGACCAGATCAGCGCGAGGTCCTCACGCGTGGTCGTCTCGTCCAGCGAGACGCAGACATAGTTGTCCCAGGCAATTCGCACATTTGCCCTCGCCGCTACTGCGCGAGCAGCTATCGTTTTGGTAGCATCGTCGGTCTTGTAGCACAGCGTGTCGAAGGCCGTTTCGTGGTGCATTGCGGTAAAGCCCAGCTGCGCCAGACCTTTGGCCAGGATGGCGGTGAAGGTCGCCACACGTTGTGCAATGCGCGTCAGGCCCTGCGGCCCGTGGTAGACCGCGTACATGCTGGCGACGACGGCGGGCAGCACCTGCGCGGTACAGATGTTGGAGGTGGCTTTTTCGCGGCGGATGTGCTGCTCGCGCGTCTGCAGCGCCAAGCGGTAGGCCGGGTTGCCGTGCGTGTCCACGCTGACGCCCACCAGGCGGCCGGGCATGGAGCGCTTGTATTCGTCGCGGCAGGCCATGTAGGCGGCGTGTGGGCCACCGTTGCACAGGGGCATGCCAAAGCGTTGGGTGGTGCCGATGGCAATATCCGCACCCATTTCGCCCGGGGGCACCAGGAGCGTCAGCGCCAGCAGGTCGGCGGCCAGGATCAGTGCAGCCCCCTTGCTGTGGATCTGGTCGGCACTGGGCTTCCAGTCGGCCAGCCAGCCGCTGCTGGCGGGGTACTGGTTCATCGCGGCAAAGTAATCGTCGCCGGCGATGGCCGCTTTCCACTCGTC
>JAVBYK010000218.1 GCA_030824095.1 bacterium | reverse complement strand
GGTTTCGTGTGGTATCGTCCACTCTTCTTAATTTTTTGAACACGGAGAATATCGTGAGCAACAAAGGGCAATTATTGCAAGACCCGTTCCTCAACGCTTTGCGTCGGGAACATGTACCAGTCTCCATTTACCTGGTGAACGGTATCAAGTTGCAAGGGCAAGTTGAGTCTTTTGATCAGTACGTGGTGCTCTTGCGCAACACGGTCACCCAAATGGTATACAAGCATGCCATTTCCACCATCGTTCCGGGTCGTGCTGTCAATTTCTCCGCCACGGGCGGTGACACTCCCGAAGCGGCATAAACGTGCGGGCCGACCTGGCCCCATGATTCGAGAAGCCGTACTCTTGACTTCAGTTTGACCGCAGCGCAACAACCTGCAAAGACACCGACCATTCTGGTGGGGGTGGATTTGGGCGGCCCCAATTTCGACAGCGAACTGGAGGAGTTGGGCTTGTTGGCCGAAACGGCAGGCATGGTTCCAGTCGGCCGCGTGACCTGCAAACGCAAGGCGCCGGATGCAGCCCTTTTCATTGGGTCCGGCAAAGCAGACGAAATCAAGCTCCTGGCTACCCAATTGGGTGCCCAGGAAGTCCTGTTTGACCAGAGTCTGAGTCCAGGCCAACAACGCAACCTGGAGCGCCATCTGGAGCTTCCGGTCAATGATCGCACCTTCCTCATCCTGGAGATATTTGCCCAGCGTGCGCGCAGCCACGAAGGCAAGCTTCAGGTGGAATTGGCGCGTCTGCAATACCTGAGCACACGCCTGGTACGGCGCTGGTCGCACCTGGAGCGGCAAAGTGGCGGTATCGGCATGCGTGGTGGTCCTGGAGAGGCGCAGATCGAGCTGGATCGGCGCATGATTGGCGAGACCATCAAACGGACGAAGGAGCGGCTTGGCAAGGTCAAGCGGCAGCGTCAAACGCAAAGGCGCCAGCGGGAGCGTCGCGACGCATTCAATATTTCACTGATTGGCTATACCAATGCCGGCAAGTCCACGTTGTTCAATGCATTGGTCAAGGCGCGGGCCTATGCGGCTGACCAGTTGTTTGCAACACTGGATACCACAACCCGCCAGTTGTACCTGGGCGAGGCGGGGCGATCCGTTTCACTGTCCGATACCGTGGGGTTCATCCGTGATCTGCCCCACGGTCTCGTGGACGCATTCCGGGCAACACTGCAGGAGGCAGTGGATGCGGATTTGTTGTTGCATGTGGTGGATGCCGCCAACCCCCATTTTCCCGAGCAGATCTTGCAGGTGCAGAAGGTACTGAAGGAGATTGGCGCCGATGGCATTCCCCAGTTGCTGGTTTTCAACAAGATTGATGCGCTGGATTCGGATCACCAGCCGCTGAAGCAGGAAGATGAATTCGAAATCGACGGGGTACAGATCCCGCGTATTTTTGTGAGCGCCAGGGACGGCGCAGGATTGCCGCTTTTGCGGCAGCGGCTGTCGCTCATCGCGCGCGCACCGTCCTCAGACGCGGCAGATGCGTCACATTCCCTTGGGACTTCCGGGGACGACGTCTGATTAGGCACAATCGGGGCCAGATATATGAGAAACGATGACATGAAACTTCCCATTCGTGCTTTGAACCTGCGTTCAGTCGCCCTGCCTCAATGGCTGAGCAGGATGTTCAATTTGAACGATTCCCGTTGGGGGCGTGGTGACGACAAGCCGGCTGATAGCGGCAAGTCAGACGGTATTCCGCCCGAGAGCGAGCCATTGAGGCCACCAGTCGATAACGACTCTTCCAGAGGCCGCAAGGGCGGGGCGAACGCCGGTCCACCGGACTTGGACGAGTTGTGGAAGGATTTCAATCGCAAGTTGGGTGGCCTGTTTGGCAAACCCAACCAGCCCCCTCACGGCGGTGGCAGTTCGGGTGGCGGCTTTCAGCCGGACATGAAGAGTGCAGGTATTGGAGCGGGGCTGATTGCCGGCGTGCTGGTGCTGATCTGGCTTGGAACCGGATTCTTCATCGTGCAAGAAGGCCAGCAAGCAGTGATTACCCAGTTTGGCAAGTACAAAGGTACGGTCAACGCCGGCTTCAACTGGCGTCTGCCATACCCCATTCAACGCCATGAACTGGTCTTTGTGACCCAGATCCGCTCCGTGGATGTGGGCCGGGATACCGTCTTGAAGGCAACCGGCCTGCGTGAATCCGCCATGCTGACGCAGGATGAAAACATCCTGGACATCAAGTTCGCGGTGCAATACCGATTGAGCGACGCGCGCGCCTTCCTGTTTGAGAGCAAGAACCCCGAACAGGCGGTGGTGCAAGCCGCCGAGACTTCCGTGCGCGAAGTCCTGGGCAAGATGAAGATGGATGCAGCCCTGTCGGAAGAGCGTGACCAGATTGCGCCCCGGGTACGGGCGATGATGCAATCCATTCTGGATCGTTACAAGGTGGGCATTGAAATTGTTGGCATCAACCTGCAGCAAGGCGGTGTGCGTCCGCCCGAGCAGGTTCAGGCATCCTTTGATGATGTGCTCAAGGCCGGCCAGGAGCGTGAGCGTGCCAAGAATGAAGCACAGGCCTACGCCAATGATGTGGTTCCCCGCGCAGTGGGTTCCGCATCGCGCCTGAAAGAAGAGGCCGAGGCCTACAAATCCCGCGTGGTCGCGCAGGCACAGGGTGATGCACAGCGCTTCCGTTCGGTGTTCGCCGAATACCAGAAGGCGCCCCAGGTGACCCGGGACCGCATGTACCTGGATGCCATGCAGCAAATCTACGGCAACGTGACCAAGGTTCTGGTGGACTCCCGCCAGGGCGGAAATCTGTTGTATCTGCCATTGGAGAAGCTCATGCAAATGGGTGCATCCGGCAATGAAACCGTCGGCTCCGGGTCCGGTGTCGCAACGACGCCCCCGGTCCAGGTACTACCGCCCAGCAGTGTTGCCAATGACGCTCGCAGCCGAGAAGCGGCGCGCACCCGTGAACGCGAATCCCGCTAGGAGCTACCCATGAACCGGATTGGATTGATTTTTTCGTCGGTGCTGGTGCTGATTGCACTGGCGAGTTCGACCTTGTTTGTGGTGGACCAGCGCCAGTTTGGCGTGGTGTATGCCTTGGGTCAAATCAAGGACGTGATTACGGAGCCTGGCCTGAACTTCAAGCTCCCGCCACCGTTCCAGAACGTGTCCTACATCGATAAACGCCTGTTGACACTGGACAGCACCGACTCCGAGCCCATGCTGACGGCCGAGAAGCAGCGGGTGGTGATCGACTGGTATGTGCGCTGGCGCATTTCGGAGCCAACGGAATACATCCGCAACGTGGGCCTCAATGAAGCCGCGGGCACCAACCAGCTGAACCGTGTGGTGCGCAATGCCTTCCAGGAGGAGATCAACAAACGCACTGTCAAGGAGCTGTTGTCTCTCAAGCGCGAAGACCTGATGGCGGACGTCAAGGCTGAAGTCCTGGCCAAGGTACGGGGTGCCAAGCCGTGGGGTGTTGACGTGGTGGACGTGCGTATCACGCGTGTGGACTACGTCGAGGCGATCACGGAATCGGTGTACCGCCGCATGGAGGCCGAGCGCAAGCGGGTCGCCAATGAGCTGCGCTCCACGGGTGCTGCCGAAGGTGAAAAAATCCGCGCCGATGCCGACCGCCAGCGCGAAGTCACCATAGCCAACGCCTACCGCGATGCGCAGAAGATCAAGGGGGAGGGCGACGCCGAAGCTGCCCGCATCTACGGAGAGGCCTTTGGAAAGGATCCCCAGTTCGCGCAGTTCTACCGCAGCCTGGATGCCTACAAGGCCAGTTTCAATGGCAAGAACGACGTCATGGTGCTGGACCCTTCCTCATCCGAGTTCTTCAAGGTATTCCGGGGAGGCGCGGCGCCCGCTGCGAACTCCAAGAAGTAAGCCTTGAACAGCGATACGATCTGGTTGGCCATTGCCCTGGTGCTGGTCATCGAAGGGCTGTTTCCTTTTGCATCCCCGGCTGGGTGGCGGCGCATGTTCACCCAGCTGCTGGCGCTGAACGATGGACAGATCCGTTTCTTCGCCCTGTTCAGCATCCTGGGTGGTCTGATGATGATTTGGTGGCTCACGTCCTGAAATCGGGCTGACAAGCCCGGTAAAATCACGGTTTTAATAGCCTCCACTTTTCACATGTCAGCCTGGGTCTTACCGGATCACATTGCCGATGTGCTGCCTTCCGAGGCGCGCCACATCGAAGAAATACGTAGAGACTTGCTGGACATGGCGCGTTGCTATGGCTATGAGCTGGTCATGCCGCCCCTGTTGGAGCATCTGGAATCCCTGCTCTCCGGCACCGGAGAGGCCCTGGATCTGCAGACCTTCAAACTGGTCGATCAACTGTCCGGGCGCATGATGGGTTTGCGTGCCGACAGCACGCCCCAGGTGGCCCGCATCGATGCGCACCTGCTCAATCGCGAAGGCGTTACGCGCCTGTGCTATTGCGGTCCTGTCCTGCATACCCGTCCCGGTGGCCCTCATGCCACACGTGAGCCCCTGCAGTTCGGCGCCGAGCTCTATGGCCACACCGGACTGGAAGCCGACCTCGAAGTTCTGACTCTGGCGCTGGACTCACTCAAGGTGGCCCAGGTTGGCGCCATCAGTGTGGATATGGCCGATGCCCGTATCGCGCATGCCTTGCTCAAGGACCTGTCCCTGGATGCCGTTCAGCTCTCGCAGATCCATGCGGCACTGGCGGCCAAGGATGGCAGCGAGCTCAAGGTGTTGCTGCGCAATGCGCCTGCGGCCACGACCAGGGCCCTGGTCGATCTGCTGCAACTCTACGGGGATGCCTTGGTCTTGCAGGATGCACAGCGTATATTGCCTGACCTTGCAGATATTCACACGGCATTGGCGCAACTGAAGTGGCTGTCCAGCCACGTTGAGGGTGCGGAGGTTTCGTTTGACCTAGCTGACATGCGTGGCTACGCCTATTACAGCGGTGCCATGTTTTCCGTATACGCACCCGGTGCCAGTGACGCCCTGGCGCGAGGCGGTCGCTACGATGAGGTGGGCCTGGTGTTTGGCCGCAAACGACCCGCCGTTGGTTTCAGCCTCGATATCAAGGCCTTGGTGTCCGTGGCCGCCAAGCGGTCCCTGCGTGCGGCCATCCGCGCGCCCTGGGGTGAGGCGGCCGAGTTGCGCGCCGCCATTGCGTCCTTACGCCGCCAGGGTGAAACCGTGGTCTGCGTTCTGCCGGGCCATGAGAGTCAAGTTGATGAGTTCCATTGTGATCGCGAGCTGGTTCAGGCCGCGGGTCAATGGGTTGTACAAGCTACCTGAGAAATTTCAAATGAATGCAACCAAAGGACGCAACGTCGTCGTCGTCGGCACGCAATGGGGCGATGAAGGCAAGGGCAAGCTGGTCGACTGGCTGACCGAAAGTTCGCAGGG
>JAVBYK010000068.1 GCA_030824095.1 bacterium | reverse complement strand
ACCGTGTGGCTGCGGGCGGTGCACCACTATGCGGATGTGCCCTGGGTGGCGGGGCGCCTGTATGCCTCCTTCCTGGTGCAGGCCGGCTACTCCATCCTGTGGACGCTGCTGGCGCTGGGCCTGATGTTGCTCGCCCACCGCCGCCACGCGCGTCCGGTCTGGATGGGGGGCGCGGCGCTGCTCGGGTTGACGGTGGCCAAGCTGTTCCTGGTGGACCTGTCCAACCGGGGCGGGTCGGAGCGCATCGTGGCCTTTATCGCGGTGGGTGCGCTGATGCTGGTGGTCGGCTACTTTGCGCCGATTCCGCCGGCGGGGCAGCCCGAGGACACCGAACTGAACGAGGAGGCCGCATGAACGTTTACTTCCGGGCCATTGCGTTCGCGGTAGCGCTGGCCAGCCTGCCGGCAGACGCCGGTGATGCGCCAGCCCCCGATGCGTTTGCCTGGCGCGGCACGCTGGCCCTGCCGGCCGGTGCCAGCCTGGTGCGGGTCGACGTGCCGGTGCAGGCACTCATGCAGCTGCAAAGCAGCGGCGCACACGACCTGCGCGTGTTCAATGCCGCCGGTGCCGTCGTGCCCTATGCCTTGCTGGGGCGCTCAGACCTGAGCCATGCGGCGCCACCGGTGCAAACCCCGGCCTATCCCGCGTACCCGCTGTTTGCCGCCAGTGCCGGCAAACCCGTGCGCGGTGCGGTGCAGGTTCAGGTGGACAGCGGCGGCAGCCACAGCAGCGCGTGGGTGCGTTGGGACAACGCGGCCCCCGAAGCATCGACCGACGCCACCGCGCAGCCGCTGCAGGCGGCCCTGTTCGATCTGCGTGGCGAGCAGCAGATGCTGGACGCGCTGCACCTGAACCTGGAGCTGCCGCACAACGCCCTGGTGCCCCTGACCGTGTCCACCAGCACCGATCTGAAAGACTGGACCGCAGTGGCCACCAAGGGCCCGGTGTTCCAGTTCGATGGTGTGGACGCACCCCGCAACACCACGCTGGAGTTGCGCCAGCCCTTGAGCGTGAAGGGGCGCTATCTGCGCCTGGCCTGGGCCGGGCAGAGCGGCGTGAAGGTGGTTTCGCTGAATGGCCGCATCGCGCCCACACAAACGGCGCCCGCGTTGCTGCGTGCGCCGTTGCCGCCGGGCACGCTGGACGGCACCAGCCTGAACTGGACACTGCCCTTTGCCACACCTATCGCGGCGCTGCACCTGCAGGCGCAGCAGAACAACACGCTGTTGCCCGTGCGCATCCTGGGTCGCTCGGACGCCGCACAGCCGTGGCGCATGCTGGCGTCGTCCGTGGTGTACCGCCTGGACACCGTGGGCACCGGCGCCAGCAACCCGGCCACGCCGCTGCACGGCGCCTCGGTGCGTGCGCTGCGGGTGGAAGCCGGCAAGGGGCTGGCTCTGCCCGAGGGCGGCTTGCAGGCCACGCTGGAGTTTGCGCCGTTGCAGGTGGCATTTCTGGCGTCCGGCTCCGGGCCGTTTACCCTGGCGGCCGGGCGTGTGCAAACGCCCTCGGCGGCGGTGGATGCCAGCCTGCTGGGCTCGGTGGCTCCCGCCAAGCTGGCCGAGCTGCCGGTGGCCACCGTAGCAGCCGTCCAACTGCAACCCCCAGGTGGGCTGGACAGCGGCGCGCCGGCCTGGCTGGCGCAAGGGGTGCCGCTGCGCACCGTGCTGCTGTGGCTGGTGCTGGTCATCGGCGTGCTGTCACTGGGCGGCGTGGCCTATGCGCTGATGCGCCAGCTCCGGTCTCCCAAGTAGTTTTGCATCATTTTGGCCGCTAGCCCTCGTGGATACTGAGTAAGTAGCTCCTGAATTGATAGCGCCATTCAAGCCCTCTGGCTCCAGGTGGCGGCAATCCGGCCCACCTGCGCCAGCATGGCTTGGTCCTTGTCGCGCATGCTGCTGTGGGATTGGGGTGTTTCAAAGAAGGCCGTGATGACCAGCGGCGCCCTGCCAGGCGGCCAGGTGATGGCGATGTCGTTGTACTTGTCGTGCATTCCGGGTGCCATGCCGGTCCCGGTCTTGTCGCCGCTGCGCCAGTGGGCCGGCAGCCCGGCACGCAGCCGCAGTGCCCCGGTGGTGGTTGCCTCCATCCAGCCAATCAGCCGTTCGCGTGAGGCAGGTGTGAGCCAGTCGCCGGTCAGCAGCGTGGCCGTGGTGCGCGCCATGGCGGAGGGACTGGTGGTGTCGCGCAGATCCTGGCCGGTGACCCGGTTCATGTGGGGTTCGAACCGGTCCAGCCGCGTGGTCGCATCGCCCGCCGCGCGCAGGATGGCGGTGAACCCGGCGGGGCCGCCGATGAGTTTGAGCAGGCAGTTGGCGGCCACGTTGTCGCTGGTGGTTTGTGCGGCTTCGGCCAGGTCCATGGCCGTCATGCCGCCGCGTGCCAGATGCTGCCGGGTGATGGGTGCGTGGGCAATCATGTCGGCTGGGCCATAGGGAACCCATTGATCGTGGCGCAGCCGGCCCTGGTCCGCTTCGCGCAGGATGGCCGCCGCCAAGGGCAGCTTGAAGGTGGAACACATGCCAAAGCGTTCATCGAACCGGTGCCCCACCATCTGGCCAGTGCTGGTATCCAGAATCGCAACGCCCAGGCGTCCGCCCACCGTGCGTTCCAGTCGGGCGAGGGCCTGCGCGGCAGCATACGGTGCGGGTGGTTGGGCCAGGGCGGCGTGGGAGACGCCGAACAGGCCGGCTCCGGTCAGCAGCATGGCGTGGCGCCGGGTGAGGGGGGTGATAGGCATGGTATGACCTTGTGGTGAAAGAAGGCTGCATTCTTCTTGGCCGCCTCCTAACGCACAAGCTATGATTTTTGGCATGAGTCCATACAAATACTGGGGGTCTGAATGCCATTGAGTCGGGTTTCCCTGAACACGCTGCGTGCCTTCGATGCCGCGGCCCGGCATCTCAACTTCACCCGTGCCGCGGACGAACTGTGTGTGACGCAGGCGGCGGTCAGCCACCAGGTAAAGGCGCTGGAGGACCACATTGGCCGCGCCCTGTTCCGGCGCACCGCCCGCGGGCTGGTGCTCACCGATGAAGGTGCCACGCTGGCACCGGCCGTGGCGGAGAGCTTTGGCCGGATCGCGCGGCAGATCGATGTCTTTCGCGCCGGTGGCCCGATGGAGGTGCTGACGATTGGTGTGGTTGGCACCTTTGCCATCGGCTTCCTGCTGGAGCGCTTGGGGGAATTCCGGGCCCGGCATCCGCGTGTGGAGCTGCGCCTGCTGACCCACAACAACAAGGTGGATCTGTCTGCGGAGAGTCTGGACTACGCCATCCGGTTTGGGGATGGCGCGTGGCGCAGCGTGGAGGCCGACCATCTGATGGCCGCTCCCCTGTCCCCGCTGTGTGCACCCCAGGTGCTGGACCAGTTGCACCATCCGGATGACCTGAGCAAATTGACGCTGCTGCGCTCCTACCGCAGTGACGATTGGCCGGCGTGGCTGCGCGCGGCGGGCGCCAGTGGGATCACCCCGCGCGGGCCGCTGTTCGACGCCTCGGCCATCATGGTGCAGGCGGCAATGGTGGGCGAGGGCGTGGCGCTGGCACCACCGGGCATGTTCCAGCGTGAACTGCGCCAGGGTCGCCTGGCCCAGCCGTTTGCGCTGGAGGTGGATGTTGGCGGGTACTGGCTGACCCGCCTGTTGTCCAAGGAAATGACGCCAGCCATGCAGGTGTTTCGCACCTGGCTGCTGTCCGTGGTTTAGGCCAGCAGCAGAGCCGCCAGCGCCAACACCGCCGGCACGGTCTGCACGTACAGGATGCGCACCTTCACCGTGACGGCTCCCCAGATGCCGGCCACCGCGACACAGCCCAGGCCGTAGATCGTAAAAGCCTTTGCCATGGCCGGATCGGGCAACAGGAAGCCGCAGGCCAGGGCCACGGCCAGAAAGCCGTTGTAGCAACCCTGGTTGGACATGGCGGCGGCCATGGTGGTGGCCTGCTCCTGGCTCAGCCCAAAGACCTTGCGGCCGCGGGTCTGGAACAGCACGGTTTCCAGCAGAAAGATGTAGACATGGATGAACAGGACTAAGGCGGCAAGGACTTTGGCGGCGATCAGCATAGGGGTTTACCTCGGTTGGTGGGTACAATGGAAAGTCGAAGAATACATAATTACGTTATGTAATTGAGTCACTTATGCGACAACACAGTTCCAAGGACGCAACAGTAACCGCCACTGCGCCTGCCCGCAAGCCCACGGTCGATGGCCGTAAGACCAATGCCTCCAGCACCCAGGCGGCGCTGCGCGCGGCCGGCAGGCGCCTGTTTGGTCAACTGGGGTATGACGCCACCCCGCTGGGCGCGTTGTGCGAGGCCGCCGGCGTGACCACCGGCGCGCTGTACCACCACTTTGGCGACAAGAAAGGTCTGTTCGCCGCCGTGGCCGAGGAGTTGGACGCCGGCCTGGTGGCCCTGACGGCGCAGGCGCGCGCCCAGGCACTGGCCGGGGGAGCCGATGCCTGGCTGGCCTTCATGGCCGCCATCGACGTCTTCTTGCAGGCCGGCCAGAGTGCTGAGGGCCGTCGCATCGGGCTGGTGGACGCGCCCGCCGTGCTGGGCACGCAGGCCTGGGCCGAGATCCGCGAACGCCACGGACTGGGCGCCACCATGCAAAACGTGCGCGCCTTGCAGGATCAGGGTTTTCTGCCCCCGGGCAACGTGCGTTTGCAGGCGCGCCTGATACTGGGCTTGCTGTATGGCGCCATTGAGGCGCTGGCGCACGTGGAGGAAGACCAGGTGCCCAGTGCCGTGGCCAGTGCGCGTGCGCTGGTCCATGCCATGCTCGGCGGGCTGCGCGCCGCTACACCAGGGGCCGCCGCACCATCGCCGCAGAAGTGAGCCTGGTCGATACCTCCGTTGCGGCGTGCACCTCAATCAAACAGACCAGGGCCATTGATCCGGGCATGCTCGATTTCGAGCAGGCGCAGCTTGGTGTCGGCACCTCCATGGGCTGAAAAGCCGCCCGAACGTCCCTGTGCGGCCAGGATGCGGTGGCAGGGCACGATGGGCGCAAACGGGTTGGACCCCAGCGCCTGACCCACGGCACGCGCCGCGCCGGGCTCACCCAGGTCGCGCGCCATCTCACCATAGGTCGTGGTCTGACCCGGTTGCAGCGCGCGGGCCGCCGCGTAGACACGCTGGTGGAAGGCGGTCACACCGTCCATGTCGAGCACGATGTGGCTGAGATCGGCAGGCTGTGGCGGCGTGCCATTCAACAGACCCACCACGGCATCCATCGCCTCGCGCACGCTGGCCGGTGGTTCGCCCTCCTGGCACTGTGGAAAGCGCCGCGCCATGCGGGCGCGGGTGGTGGCCGCATCACCCTCGGGCAGTTGCACGCCGGTCAGGCCGGCTGCGCTCCAGGCGATGCCGCAGTGACC
>JAVBYK010000162.1 GCA_030824095.1 bacterium | reverse complement strand
GCGAACTGCAACAGGTGTTCGGCCGAGCAGTCCACATTGGCACCCAAATCCAGCATCGTGGTAGCACCACCGGTGGCATTGGGAATTTGGCCGGCAATAGCGGGACGCTCGATGCCATCCACGGTTTTCAGAAGATAACGCGAAATCGCCATCAAAGCACCCGTGTTGCCAGCCGATACGGCTGCCTGGGCGCTTCCGTCCTTGACCTGCTGGATCGCCACGCGCATGGAGGAATCCTTCTTGCGTCGCAGGGCAATTTCCAGGGGATCATCCATGGTGACCACTTCGCTGGCCGCCACAATCCGGGCGCGCGGGTGAGAAAAACCGGCCAGCGGCTCGGCCAAGCCGACCAGAATCAGGGCGGCTTCGGGGTGCTGTTCCAGGAATTGCCGGCAAGCGGGCAGTGTGACCTGGGGGCCATGGTCGCCTCCCATGCAGTCAACAGCAATTGTGATCATGGGGCAGGCACCCAAAAAGATAGAGACATCAGACAAAACCCAGAGGCCAAAAACAACAAAAGCCCGACGCTACAGGACCTGTAGCTCCGGGCTTTGCGCGAACAGCCTTTTTCAGGCTTCGGATTTGGTCTTCAGAACCTTGCGACCACGGTAGAAGCCGGTGGGGCTGATGTGGTGACGCAGGTGGGTTTCACCGGTGGTGGATTCCACGGCAATGCCGGGAACAACCAGAGCGTTGTGCGAACGGTGCATACCGCGCTTGGAAGGAGACTTTTTGTTTTGTTGAACGGCCATGATCGGCTCCTGGGCAAGGGTGCTGCACAGGTTGCAACACGTTGGGTTGGTAAAAACGCGCCGAAATTCACGCGCGAAGCCTTAGATTATAGCCCAAAGCCGGGCTTGCGGCTAGGGCTTGGTTTTCAGCTGCTGCAAGACAGCAAATGGATTGGGCTTCTTGTCCTCTTCCTCGACAAAGTCCGCATCGGCTGCCTGCAGCTTGACCGGGCCGGGGCAGACGTCGTGCTTAGGCACCACGGGCAGCGCCATCAGCAGTTCGTCTTCCACCAGCTCCAGCAGGTTGAAGTCGCGGCTCAGGACCAGAACATCCTCCTCGGACTCCTCGTCTTCCACCTCGGCCTGCTCTTCGGTGGCCACGAAGCGAAACTCTCGCTCTACGAGCACGGGCACTTCCACCGGCCCCAGGCAACGCTGGCAGGTCTGCGGCAGCGCCACTTCGGCGGTCAGCACCAACCAGATCTGTTCGCCCTGGCCGCCGTCCGAGCGGATCTGCCCCTCGGCCGTGAAGCGCACGGGGCTTGTTGCGGCAACACCCTGCGCCTCCTGCTGCAGGCGTTCAAAGTGC
Organism: bacterium; assembly: GCA_030824095.1. Classification (GTDB taxonomy): domain Bacteria; phylum Pseudomonadota; class Gammaproteobacteria; order Burkholderiales; family Burkholderiaceae_C; genus Allorhodoferax. Next base: position 4,065 of record JAVBYK010000162.1, on the reverse strand, counting down.
GGGAGCTCCTCACTCCCCGTCAGGCTGCCCTGGGCGCGGGCAAAGGCTTCCAGATTCAGATGCCGGGCGTCATAGTCGTGTTTGGAGGGTAGGGATACCATCTCTCGATGATATCCCCCCCGTCGAACCGTACTTGCGACTTTCACCGCATACGGCTCACATACGACCACTGGTTACTAAAACTTCGCAGGACTGCATAGCCCTCCATTCGTTCGCCAGATTAAAGTCCCCCGTATTTAAGGGACCGGCTTGATGACCTTCAAACCTAGGGCGTGGACACGCCTGTGACAGATCGGATGTAACAGCACCCGATTGGAGAGAGCATCACTCCCGCCTAGCTGCCTATAGACGATATGGTGGTCGTCCATGTTTTCATCAGCTATGTCTATTACTTGCTCACAGAGAGCGCATTTACCACCTTGGTCGAACCACAGCGAGGCCCTTTGCGCACTCCAGATGGTTTCACCCATCCGATGCACACGTAGTTTCTCGCCATAGGCAACATCATCAGGGTGGAAAGGGTTGTAATCCCCTTTCACTTTGACGTGGCGAACAATTTTCATGTCAGCCAGGGAATACAGCGGCAGCGGTATTCTTTCATCACCCCCAAACGGATCGTCTTGCAGTCCCGCGAACCGGCGGCGTGAGCCGCACTGTTTCCAGTAATGGGAATACACCCATTCTTTGGTTTTGCGAGGGTGCGTATGCAGACCCCAGCGCATTAACTTCCAATAAATTAGGTTGTCAACTTTGCTGAAGGTCTGCTTTGCGACCGTCCCCTTGTGGTACTGAGCCCAGCCCTTGAGGACCGGATTCAGGCGCTGTATCAGCACTTCTACTGGATCTTTCGACCGCGAGTTCGTGATGATTTCTTTCACCTTGCCATAAAGCGCTTTCACGTTTTTCAGGTTCGGTTTGATGAGTAGCTTGCCCCCGTATTTGCGGAAGTTCCACCCTAGAAAATCAAAACCTTGATCGATATGCACGATGCGCGTTTTCTCCGCAGACAGTGTCAATCCCCGCTCGCGCAAGAACTCCACTATCCATGGTTGAACTGTGTTTTCGAGCAACTCTTTCGAGCGTCCCGTCACCACAAAATCATCCGCATATCTGACCAGATTCACCCCAGCTGCTTTGGCTCCTCTGGTCTTTAGCTTTTCCCGAAGGAATTGCTGAAGTCCAGTTTCCAGCCCGTTGAGGCAAATGTTCGCGAGCGCCGGCGAAATGATGCCGCCTTGCGGCGTGCCATCATCCGTGCGCCGGAGTTGACCCGCGTCAACCACTCCGGATTTCAACCATTTCCTGAGCATCGTTTTGTCCATGTGGACATGGCTCAGCAGCCATTCGTGGTTGATGTTGTCAAAGAACCCGGAGATGTCCGCATCGAGTACCCATGAGGCCGAAGCCTGTTTGGATAACGATACAAACAACTGAGACCGCGCATCATGTGTTGATCGCCCTTTCCTGAAGCCGTAGCTATTCGGATCAGACGCACATTCCACTGTCGGTTCCAGTGCAAGCAAGTAAAGAGCTTGCATTCCCCTGTCCTTCATGGTCGGTATGCCCAATGGCCTTTCCTTTCCATTTGCCTTTGGGATATAGACCCGCCTTAGGGGACGGGCCCGATATCCGTGGGGCTTCAGACAACTTATCGCATTCCATTTCTTCTCTGGCGTATCCCAATGGACGCAATCGATGCCACTCGTTCGCTTCCCTCGGTTCTCCGTCACTTTCCTGACCGCCAATGCCTTGGCTTGCCAGGATCGGAGCAAGCTTCTAGTGAGTCTTGCGACCCGTCGAAAATCTTTCTCCGTTTCTGCCTGCGCTATGCGCATCTGCGCCTTTCCGACGAACAATTGAACTGACTTCCAATCAATAGAATGCCAGTCTTTTGAATCGCCTGAAGATGCAGCATCCGTAAGGACGTTTTCCATACCATTCTCCAGTGAGGTGACCCATTGAAGAAGGCACTGACCCAGAGGGTCAATACCCTCTGGGCCGTTGTATAAAAGTCGCAACGGCTTTACGCTGTCGCACCCTGAGCAAGTCTGCCGGCTTTCACCGCGGGGCAGAGCCCCTATGCCATCCATTACAGACGACCATTCGCTTTTTGCTCAATCCTCTACCCCCTCCATCATGGCCTTTGATTGCTCTCAGGTTGCCAACACCTTACGGCGCTGGCGATGAGTGGGGCTTACCTCGTTTCCCTCTGTGTCCATCTGGCTGGCAAGCCAGAAGATGGGGTTAGGGACTCTCTATCCGCCGAAGGTCGTTTTGGGAACGATGCAGGGTGCATGACACCAGCATCCTGACCTTGTGCCTTTTTGGCCGCAGCTCCTCCCTTGCGGGAGAGACAAGCGTAAGCTGCTTACTGCTCACGGCGGTTCAAGCGAGAGTTCACATTACATTTCCCATACCCTATTCCTTCGCGTCTCCTGCCAGTCTTGTTATGGCAGTCGGACACGCTTGCGCGCAACCTGTGTACTTGCGTACGGGACGTTTAACCACAGCTCCGCACCCCCCGATTACTCAGGACGCACGTGTGGTGAAGGACACTCCGTTCCAGGAGTGGTTTCGGTAGGAAACAAGACACAGAGAGCGGTACACGCTCTGCAAGGTGAATGTCGTCAAAACTAAGGCAAAAATATTTACAAACTTTATGCAAATACGTTGCCATGACGCAACAAATCCTGACCCGGTAAGGCCATATTTGAAACTACTGCTGGGCCTTATGAGCTTTGCAGAGGTCATAAACCGCAAGGATATGACCGGTGAAAAATGGGATCGCCCAAGGCGTAGCCCATACCTTCCGCTAGAGGAGAGGTTGTCTTGAAAACATGCTGAGAAGTTCAGCTACAGAAGCGACGTCGAGTCGCACCATGCGCGCAGTGTAAGAGAATCAGTCCATGTCAGACATTTCCAACCGAAAACTCATACTCGGCTCCACCTCGGCCTACCGGCGCGAACTGCTGAGCCGCCTGCAGGTTCCTTTTAGTGTGGAGTCCCCCCATGTGGACGAAACGCCGCTACCCGGGGAACACCCCGCCGCCCTGGCACGCCGCCTGGCACTGGCCAAGGCACAGGCCGTGGCCCAGCGCTTTCCGGACTGTGTGGTCATCGGCTCGGACCAGGTGGCAGATCTGGATGGCCAAGCCCTGGGGAAGCCCGGCACCCACGAACGTGCGGTGGCCCAATTGCGCCAGATGCGCGGCAAGACAGTCATATTCCAGACCGCCGTAGCCGTGGTGTGCCAGCAAAGCGGCTTTTGCCAGCAAGCGCTGGCACCGGTCAAGGTGACATTCCGAGCCCTGGACGATGACGAAATCGAAGCCTATCTTCGGGCCGAGCAACCCTACGATTGCGCCGGCAGCGCCAAGAGCGAGGGCCTGGGCATAACACTGCTGCAGTCGATTGAAAACGACGACCCCACCGCCCTGGTCGGCCTGCCACTGATACGCACCAGCCAGATGCTGCGCGCGGCCGGCATTGCCCTGCTGGGCACCAAGCCATGACCCCCGGCACGCTCTATCTGGTGCCGGCACCGCTGGACTTTGGCTGCGAAACCCTGGCACCGCTGGAACGGGTCATGCCGGCTGGCACGCTGGCAGTGGCCGCCACGCTCACGCACTGGGTGTGCGAAAACGCCAAGTCCACCCGCGCCTATCTGAAACGCATCCACGCGACCCACCCGCTGCGTGTGCCACTGCAGGAAATGAACCTGCAGGAGCTGCCCCACGCCGTCCACAAGAAGGGCGATCACCAGGGCCAATTCGACGCCCGCCCCCTGCTGCAGGCGGCACTCAACGGTGAAAACATCGGCCTGGTGAGCGAGGCCGGCATGCCGGCGATTGCCGACCCCGGCTCGTCGGTTGTTCGCGCAGCCCATGAACTGGGACTACCGGTGGTGCCGCTGGTGGGACCGGTATCACTCCTGCTGGCCCTGGCAGCGAGTGGCCTCAACGGCCAGAGCTTTGCCTTTGTCGGCTACCTGCCCAGCACACCGGCCGAACGCAGCCAGCGCATCCGGGAACTGGAAGCCCTGGCGCTGAAAACCGGGCAGACCCA